>NZ_RZSW01000468.1:0-5045 GCF_003997375.1 Mesorhizobium sp. M5C.F.Ca.IN.020.29.1.1
GTCCAGTCCTGGGACGAGATTGCCGGGCCGCGGCTCGCCAGCCGTTCGCGCCCTGAAAAGATCCAGTGGCCGCGCCGCATGCATGAAGATGATCCGTTCGAGCCGGCGGTTCTGGTCATCGCCTGCGAAGGCATGGCCGCGCTCCATTTGCAGCACGAGACCGGCGAGATCATTAACAGGGTCAACGCCTTCCTCGGCTTCAACGCTATCGGCCGGATCAGAATCGTACAAAAGCCGGTGACGGCGGACAAAGGGCGGCCTAAACCAAGCTTTCGGCCGCTGACCGCGGCCGAGAAGGTAAAGTTGTCAGGCACTGTCGGAATGATCGAGGATGACGGACTGCGCGCTTCGCTGGAGCGGCTCGGCGCCACCATTCTCGCTCAAAAGAAGACTTGAATTTTATGCATGTCGTCCGCCCAAAACCGCTGCGCACTTTTGGGCGACAAGCATTGATCTCGCGCTTTCGTGATCGCGTACACAAGGATTGGCGATTGGAATGGGGAAGGGGATGCCTTAATTCGCGCCAACTCTCGCCTTTTCTAGCCTTTGCATTGCAAAATCCAACCATTGTCAGGTGATTCGTATGGCCCGTCTTTTGTCCCGCAGAAACCTCTTGTCGTCGCTGGCCGCCATTCCGGCCGTGGCTCTGCTCGCCGCCTGCAGCGACTCGGGCGAGAAAGCCGTGGCGCAGGATGCAAAGCCTGCGGCTCCCGCCGATGCGATGAAGCCGGCCACTCCTGCCGCGGCCAAGGCGCCTGAGGCCCAGGGCACGGTGGACATGGCGGCTCTGCTGAAACCCGGCGCACTGCCCGACGAGCAACTGGGCAAGGACGACGCGAAGGTCACCATTGTCGAATATGCCTCGATGACCTGCCCGCACTGCGCGCATTTCCACGAAACCACCCTGCCTGAGCTGAAGACGAAATATATCGACACCGGCAAGGCCCGCCTTATCCTGCGCGAATTTCCGTTCGACCCCAGCGCCGAGGCCGGTTTCATGCTGGCGCGCTGCTCCAAGGACAATTATTTCCCGATGGTGGACGTTCTGTTCAGGCAGCAGGCGAACTGGGCAGGTGTCGCCAATACCAAGGACGCCCTGCTGCAAATCTCCAAGATGGCCGGTTTTACACAGGAGTCGTTCGAGGCCTGCTTGACGGACCAGAAACTTCTGGACGATGTGAGATCGGTCCAAAAGCGCGGCGCCGATGAATTCAAGGTCGACTCGACGCCGACCTTCTTTATCAACGGGAAGACCTACAAGGGGGCGCTGTCGATTGAGGAAATCTCGGCCATTATCGACCCTCTGCTCTGACGTTTCGGCAGCGCCGAAGCGGCTGCGCTTCGGCGTGCGCGACTATTTGTTGTGCCGCGGATTCTCTTCGCAAAACCGCGGAACGCTTTTGCGGAACTTGGCTATGGGGCGGCGCGAATGAAGTTTTCGCGCCTTCGCCTGCTCGGTTTCAAGTCCTTCGTCGAACCCGGCGAGTTCGTCATCGAACGCGGCCTGACCGGCATCGTCGGGCCGAACGGCTGCGGCAAGTCGAACCTTGTCGAGGCGCTGCGCTGGGTGATGGGCGAAAGCTCGTACAAGAACATGCGCGCGTCCGGCATGGACGACGTCATCTTTTCCGGTTCGGGAACGCGTCCTGCCCGCAACACCGCCGAAGTCACGCTTTTCCTCGACAACAGCGACCGTAGCGCGCCCTCCGCCTTCAACGACGCAGACGAACTGCAGGTTTCACGCCGCATCGAGCGCGAGGCGGGTTCGCTTTACCGCATCAATGGGAAGGAAGCCCGCGCCAAGGACGTGCAGCTGCTTTTCGCCGACCAGTCGACCGGCGCGCGCTCGCCCTCGATGGTCGGGCAAGGCCGCATCGGCGAGCTGATCCAGGCAAAGCCGCAGGCGCGCCGCGCGCTGCTGGAAGAGGCGGCCGGAATTTCGGGTCTGCACACGCGCCGCCACGAGGCGGAACTGCGTCTGAAAGCGGCCGAACAGAATCTGGAACGGCTGGACGACGTCGTCGGCGAGCTGGAAAGCCAGATCGAAAGCCTGAAGCGCCAGGCCCGCCAGGCCTCGCGCTTCAAGAACCTGTCGGCCGACATCCGCAAGGCCGAGGCGACGCTGCTGCATCTGCGCTGGACGTTGGCCAAAACACAAGAAGGCGAGGCGCGCTCGGCGCTGGCGATTGCCACGGCACTGGTCGGCGACCGCGCCGCCGCCCAGATGGCTGCCGCCAGGGAGCAAGGGATCAGCGCGCATCGGTTGCCGGAACTGCGCGATGCGGAAGCCGCCGCCGCTGCCGCCTTCCAGCGCCTGTCGATCGCCAAGACGCAGATCGAAGAGGAAGCGGGCCGCATCCGCGCCCGCCAAGCAGAACTCGACCGCCGGCTCCAGCAGCTCGACGGCGACATCGTCCGCGAGGAGCGGATGGTCCGAGACAATGCGGATATTCTTGAGCGCCTCGCCGCCGAAGAAGCCGTGCTCAACACTGAGAACGCCGGCGCCGCCGAGCGCGAGGCCAGCACCCGAGCGGTGTTCGAACAGGCGGCGTCGACGCTTGCCTCCAGTGAAGCCAAACTCGCTGGCCTCACGGCCGAACGGGCGGAGGCCGCCGCCTCCCGCAACCAGATCGAACGAACGCTGCGCGATACCGCCGAGCGCCGCGACCGTTTCGCCCGCCAGCTCGCCGATGTCGAACGGGAATTGTCCGACATCGCTTCGAGGGTCGCCGGCCTGCCCGATCCCGCCGAGAAGCGGCTGCTGGTCGAACAGGCGCTGGCGCTGCTGGAGGAGACGGAAGCCGCAGCGATTGCCGCCGAACAGGCTGTCGTCGATGCGCGCGCGGCGGAAAGCGCTGCCCGCCCGCCGGTTCAGGATGCAAAGGCCGAGCTGGCGCGGATTGAAACTGAGGCCCGCACGCTGGCCAAGATCCTGAATGCCGCGAGCGGCGACCTCTTCCCCTCTGTCCTGGAGCAGATCAGCGTCGAACGCGGCTATGAGACGGCGCTGGGCGCGGCCCTTGGCGAGGATCTCGATGTGCCGCTCGACCGCAGCGCGCCGGTGCATTGGGGCCAAAGCGAGATCCAGCCCGGCGACGCCGCTCTACCCGAAGGCATCAAGAGCCTTGCCAGTGTGGTGCGCGCGCCGGCGCAACTGGCCCGCCGATTGGCGCAGATCGGCATCGTCGAGGCCGGCGACGGAAAGCGGCTGCAAGCGCTGCTTGCTCCCGGGCAACGGCTGGTCAGCCGCGAAGGGGCGCTTTGGCGTTGGGATGGGTTCACCGCCAGCGCCGACGCGCCGACCGCGGCCGCGCAGCGGCTGGCGCAGAAAAACCGGCTGGCCGAGCTCGACGCCGAGGCGGTCCACGCGACCCGCATCCTGCGTCAGGCCGAAGAGGCTCTTGCCCATGCCGAGCAGGCGCTTGCCCGGGCGAGCGAGGCCGAGCGCTACGCCCGTCAAGCCGGGCGTGATGCCCAGCATGGGCTGGACGCCGCCCGCAACGCGCTGGCCGAGGCCGAGAAGGCCGGCGGCGAGCTGTCGAGCCGACGCGCCGCACTTGACGAGGCCCGCGCGCGTATCGTCGACAGCCATGAAGAGACGGCGGCGGCATTCGTCGAGGCGGAGATGCTGCTGCAAAGCGCTCCCGATCTCGGTGATCTGCAGTTGCAGCTCGAACAGTCGGCCGCCAACGTCGCTCGCGACCGCGCCACCCTTGCCGATGCCCGCGCCGTCCATGAAGGCTTGAGGCGGGAAGCCGACGCGCGAACGCGCCGCCTCGACGCCATCGGCCAGGAACGCCGCAACTGGCTGGAGCGCGCCGAAAACGCCTCGACGCAGATCGCGGCACTCGGCGAACGCAAGGCCGAGGCCGAGGCCGAGCGCGAAAGACTGGCCGACGCACCCGACGAGATCGACGCCAAGCGGCGCGCCTTGCTGTCGCAGCTTGCCGAAGCCGAAAGCCTGCGCCAGGCAGCCGGCGACCGGTTGCAGGAGGCGGAGAACAAGCAGTCCGAACTGGACAAGGCCGCGACATCAGCAATCCAGTCGTTGGCCGAGGCGCGCGAAACGCGCGTCCGCGCCGAAGAGCGGCTGACCGCTGCCGACGAAAGGCGGCTGGAGGTCGAGGCGCGCATTCAGGAAACGCTCAACACGCCGCCGCATCTGGTCATCCGCCACACCGGCCTGGAGGCCGACAGCCCGATGCCGGAGATGACTGAGATCGAGCGTCAGCTCGACCGGCTGAAGATCGAGCGCGAGCGCCTGGGCGCCGTCAATCTGCGCGCCGAGGAAGAGCAGAAGGAATTGTCCGATCGGCTGGAGACCATCGTTTCCGAACGCGAGGACATCATCGAGGCCATCCGCAAGCTGCGGCAGGCGATCCAGAGCCTGAACCGCGAAGGCCGCGAACGGCTGCTGGCTGCCTTCGACGTGGTCAACGGTCATTTCCAGCGGCTGTTTTCGCATCTGTTCGGCGGCGGGACGGCGGAACTGCAACTGATCGAGTCCGACGATCCGCTCGAGGCCGGTCTCGAAATCCTTGCGCGGCCGCCCGGCAAGAAGCCGCAGACGATGACGCTGCTTTCCGGCGGCGAACAGGCGTTGACGGCGATGTCTCTGATCTTCGCCGTGTTCCTGACCAATCCGGCGCCGATCTGCGTGCTCGACGAAGTCGACGCACCGCTCGACGATCAAAATGTCGAGCGTTTCTGCAATCTGATGGACGAAATGGCCGCCACCACCGAGACGCGCTTCGTCATCATCACGCACAACCCGATCACCATGGCCCGCATGAACCGGCTGTTCGGGGTGACCATGGCCGAGCAGGGCGTTAGCCAGCTCGTGTCGGTCGATCTGCAGGCGGCCGAGGCTCTGCGCGAGGCGAGCTGACGCGTCGACAGCACAGCTTGTCGGTAGCGCCTATCGGCTATAGCACGAGCTGAGACGGTCCTTCATTCGGATGTAGCATTTTGATGTTGCACATGGTCGTTTCGGAAATCGATCTCGATTTCGCGATCATGTGCATGGAGAACCTTGTTGCCTATAC
>NZ_RZSW01000469.1:0-5039 GCF_003997375.1 Mesorhizobium sp. M5C.F.Ca.IN.020.29.1.1
GATCTGCTGGGTGCCGTTCCCATGGTGGATATCGATATCCAGAATTGCGACGCGCTCGGCTCCTTTCATCCGTAGAGATTCAGCAAGGGTCGCAACGTTATTGAGGTAGCAAAACCCCCAGGCCATATCGGTGCAGGCGTGATGGCCTGGCGGGCGGCAAAGTCCATATGCATGGCGCTCGCCGCGCGCAATCAAATCACCGACGTTAAGGGCGACGTCTACACTGGATCGCGCCGCCGCCCACGTTCCGCGCCCGACGGGACACGCTGTGTCGGCTTGGTGGAATCCGGAGCGTGCAACGATATGGCTGGCGTAATGTGACGCAAAACGGTTGGGGTGCGTGTTGGGCACAATTTCCGGGCCGGCGTGGGGCAACGCAAGCCATTCATTTATGCCATTCTCCAGAAAGTCGAGATACCGCGCCGTGTGAACGCGCGTCAGAATCGAGGCGTCGGCCGGGTTCGCCTCGATCGCCTCGTGCCCGGCATCGATCGCCGACGAGAGCAGCATGTCGGCACGCTCGGGGCGCTCGGGGCTTTGAACCAATCTTCCGCGATGAATGAATGTTTGCGGGTCGTGGCTACGATGGCCTTCTGAGTAAACGACTTTCATGCCAATAGCTTTCTTGAGGGCTAGACGGTGGCGCCAAGAACCCACGGGGCGAATTCGGCCGCCCCAAAATCAAACTCTTCGCTTTTGGTTCGTTCCCCTGAAGCCACGCGCAAAATCAGATCGAAGATTCGCTTGCCGCATTGTTCGACACTCTCGCCCCCGCTGAGGATCTCGCCGCAATTGATGTCCATGTCGTCCTGCATGCGCTGGTACATCGCCGTATTGGATGCCAGTTTGATGGACGGTGCCGGCTTGCATCCAAAAACACTGCCTCTTCCCGTCGTGAAACAGATGAGGTTCGCGCCGCCGGCAACCTGACCAGTCGCCGACACTGGGTCGTATCCGGGAGTGTCCATGAACACCAATCCAGGGCCCTTGACTGCCTCGCCGTATTTGACGACATCGACCAGGTTTGTTGTGCCGCCCTTGGCCATGGCTCCCAGCGACTTCTCGACAATGGTGCTTATCCCACCAGCCATGTTCCCCGGGGAACGATTGTCGTTCATAACGGCACCTTCCCGCTTAAAGTATGCATCCCACCAATCCATGAGAGCGATCAGCTTCTCGCCGACTTCGCGCGATACGGCGCGGCGCGTCAGCAGATGTTCGGCGCCGTAGGTCTCGGGCGTCTCGGACAGGATCACCGTCCCGCGACTACGGACCAGAATGTCGCTGGCTGCCCCCAAGGCGGGGTTTGCCGTCACCCCCGAAAGCCCGTCCGACCCGCCGCACTGCAGCCCCACGATCAATTCGCTCGCAGGAATAGGCTCTCGGGTAACCTGATTGGATTCCCCGAGAACCTCCCGCACGAATGCGACTGCGGCTTCGACTGTCTTTCGCGCGCCGCCCATGGCCTGGATGTCCATGCTTCGTACGCGCCCAGCCAGTCGCTGCTCTTCCAGCAAACCACCTATCTGGTTGACCTCGCAGCCCAGTCCGAGAACGATTACGTGGCTGAAATTGACATGGCGCGCGTAACCCCCGAGCGTACGACGGAGGACGTTCAACGGTTCGCCGCCGGTCATGCCGCATCCAGTCTTGTGGGTTAGCGCGACGACCCCGTCCACATTCGGAAATTCAGCAAGTGGATCGGCCCCCGTAAAGGGATTTTTCTTGAACACATCTGCCACCACATTGGCGACGTGGCTGCTACAGTTCACACTGCTCAGAATTCCGACGTAATTCCGAGTTGCCGCGCGCCCGTCAGGACGGCGGATGCCCAAAAAAGTAGCTGGCGTTTCAACGTAGTCGGTGTCGCGCGCTGCCGCGCCAAAAGCGTAGTCCTTTTCGAATTCGCCCAAAGCCACGTTCTGCAGGTGGACATGCAGTCCAGGCTCAATGTCTTTGGTAGCAAACCCGATGATCTGACCGTATCGCAACACGGGCTCACCCGATCTGATCGTCCTGATGGAGATTTTGTGTCCCGCAGGGACAGCGCTCTTGGCAACAAGCGCCCCATCCACCGTCTGCTCCCGCGCGATTGCACGTCGCGCGATCGCGACATTGTCGCTAGCGTTCAGGACGAGCACCGAACTGGGCAGATTCGTTGTCATCGTGTCGTCTTGCATTGTTGCTCCCGCCTGTTCGTGAGCTGGAACTCGAACCGGTCTGCGGCACGGTTGATACCGGCGCGACGCCAGGATCGGTCAAAAACCTCGGCAGTATGTCCCGGTCGAGAGGAGCGTTTGTGCTCTCCATCAAGCCAAGTCACGGTTTTATGGCTCCGTTAAGCTGCCCGGGAATACCGCTCGTTTAACGTGGCGATCGTCTGCTCGATGATCGACACCACCCGCTCGCGCTCATCTCCGACCAAGGGCAACCGCGGCGCGCGTGTCCATTCCGGCGCTCCGCAGACAAGGTGCTCGGCCAGCTTGATGTACTGCACAAGTTTTACACTGGTATCCAAGTGGAAGGCAGGGGTCATGATGCGGTACAGTTCGCGGGCCTCCGCAAACTTCTCGGCGCGGCCCAGGTCGAAGATGCGGACGCACTCCTCAGGCCAGGCATTCGTCATGCCGGAAACCCACCCCGTGACACCCAAGGCCAGACTCTCGAGGATCAGATCGTCCACGCCGCAAAAGACTGCGAAACGGTCACCAAACGCGTTATAGAGGTCCGTAACACGGCGAATATCGCCAGACTCCTCCTTAATACAAACGATCTGGTCGACGTCCTCAAGTGTCCGCAGGATCTCCGGGGCCACATCGACTCCGTAAGCGATCGGATTATTGTAAATCATGATCGGGAGATCGCACCCGGCTGCGAGGTTGCGATACCACGCGGAGGTTTCACGGGCGTCTGATTTGTACGCGATACTCGGGAAGGCCATCAGTCCTTCTGCACCGAAGCTTTGAAACTTTCGTGCCGTATCAACGGCCGAGTCGGAGGAAATTTCCGCAAGGCCAGAGAGGAGTGGAACACGGCCGCTGACAACTTCCTTGGCAGCGCGGATGACCTTTTCCTTTTCATCGGGCGTCAGCGACGCATTCTCTCCCAACATGGGAAGAACAATAACGCCGGATACGCCACCTCTGATCAGCCGCTCAATGCTGCTTTGCGTCGCAGCGAGATCGAGATCGCCTTTTTCATTCAGCTTCGTGGTCACTGCCGGGAAAACGCCTGCCCAATTCGCCATCACTGCCAACCTTTATTTATTACGCCTCAGGACGAGGCTCTTTCGAAACATCAATGATGTTCTGCGTGGAACACTGTTCTAATAGTGGTTTCGCCCGCTGTCAATCGGGCAGCGGCGTTTAGATGGATACAGTTAGGAAACGAACGTCACAAAAATTCAGAGCGTGGTGATGCGACCGCGTATGAGATCAGCCGCCCTTTCAGCGACTGCGATCGCGCTTGCGTTCATCCCGCCCGACAAAGGTCGCGGGAAGACTGAATTGTCGACGACCCTGAGCCCGGATACGCCGCGTACGCGCAGGGACGTGTCCGTTACGCTTCTCTCATCCGATCCCATTCGGCAGGTTCCGGTATAGTGGGCGGCGGTGGTTCCGACCCGTCGCGCGAAGTCCAGAAGCTCTTCATCTGTGACCACGTCAGGGCCAGGTACGGTCTCTCCAATGCTCCATCGCTTGAGAGCCTCCATCTCAAAGACCCGCCGCGCAGTGCGTAATCCGACCAACAGCCTTGGCCAGTCGGTTGGCGCACTGAGATAGTTCGGACTAATGGCCGGCGGCTCTTGCGGATTTGCGTTGCGAGCGAGTACCGTCCCCGCGCTGTCGGGACAGGTTACGAACACACCGATCGTCATACCTCCGTCACGCTCCAAAATTCCTGGAGTGGAGGCTGAGAAACTCACCGGCGCGAACATGAGTTGTAGATCATCGAACTTGGCTTCTGGAGAACTCCTGCAAAACAGGGAGGCCATACTCGCGCCTAGCGTGAGAAGCCCGCTATTTCTGGCGAGATACTTGATTGTTTCTCTCGCTATGGTCAGGGCATTGTTCATTTCATTGATGGCGAGGACCCCGCGTGCGCGGTGAGACATCCTGACAAGGTATTGATCCCGGAAATTCTCGCCGACCTCTGGTAAGGCCTGAACAACAGGAACACCAATCCGCTTGAGATGCTCAGGGTTTCCGATCCCGCTCAGCTGGAGCAATTGCGGTGAGCGCAAAGTGCCACAGGAAACGATCAGCTCGCGCCGTATCTTAACTCGCCAGAGGCGCCCATTCTGAACGAACTCCAGACCTGCCACCTTCTTTCCGGCAAAAAGAATCCGAGTGCAGGCCGCGTTGGTCTCGATCCGAAGATTGCGCCCCCTCTTCAGAGCAGGGCGGAGATAGGCTGACGCGGTGCTCGCCCTGAAACGGCCGTTGCGATTCTGCTGGAAGAGACTGGCTCCCCTTCTGTCTGGGGCGTTCATGTCGCCAACCTCGTCATAGCCGGCCTGGGTTGCGGCTTTGACGAAATCCCGTGCGAGTGGATGAATCGTGCGGAATGAAGCGACTTTCACGGGGCCGAAGCTGCCGCGATACTGGGACGCATCGCCTTCAAAGCTCTCCGCCTTTTTGAAGTATGGAAGTAACCCTGCATAATCCCAACCGCGGCATCCAAGGTCATTCGCCCACCAATCATACTCAGCCGCTTGCCCTCTCGTGAACAGAATGCCGTTGATAGAGCTGCTGCCCCCCAACCCTCTACCGGCGGGAGCGGTGATACTTCGGCTAAATATGTCGGGGCTGGCCTCAGTATTGTACATCCAGTTGAAGCGGCGATCTTCCAGCAGATAGAAATCCCCTGCAGGAATGTGTATGAAAGGATTCCAGTCGCGAGGCCCCGCCTCTAACAGCAATACCGAGTTATCATCCTCGGATAGGCGGCTCGCAACGACGCTGCCTGCCGATCCGGCGCCAGCAACGCAATAATCGGTCTCAAAATCCCATGCCGGGGCCATCTCAGTCCTATAATCA
>NZ_RZSW01000046.1:0-20917 GCF_003997375.1 Mesorhizobium sp. M5C.F.Ca.IN.020.29.1.1
CCGAATTTCAGTGCCTTCGCCTCACATGTGGCGCGCAGATCCTCGTCGGCAATGGTCTCGAAATCGGCGTTGTGCGCCAGGCCCAGAATACGCCGGTGCACCTCGACGCCGGCAAAGCCCAGCATGTCGGTCCAAATCGAATGCAGCATGTGGTCGAGCGCCTGTTCGGCGCCAAGCCTGTCGCCCTGATCCTCGAACAGGCTCTTCTGGTAGAGCATGCCGGTGCGCTCGGTTCGCCACAGATGCGAAAACTCGGTGCGGAATACCGACCATGTCTCGACCGTCACATCGAGCAAATAGCCGCGCATGGCGTCGCGCTTTTCCTTCTGTTCGTGACCGCGCTGCGAAAAGAACGCCATCCAGAAATTGGCGAGCAGCATGCCGACATCGAAGGCCATCGGCCCGTAGAAGGCGAATTCGGGGTCGATCATCCGCGTTTCTGAGTCGGTGACCATGATCGAGCCGGAATGCAGGTCGCCGTGCAGCAGCGTTTCTGCATTGGCCGCAAAAAGATGCTTCAGCCGCTGCGCCTCGACCTTGAGATCGCGGTCCGCGCGCAATTCTGCGACGATGCCGTCGAGCTGCGGGCTCGTATGCCGGTTCATCTTGGCGTCGAAATAGGGATCGGAGAACACCAGATTCTCGGTGATATCGCAGAGCTCGACGTTGTCGGCGAACAGCGCCAGATCCGCCTTGCGATCTTTGGTCACCATGCTGAGGTCGGAGCCGCGAAACAACGTGCGGGCCATGAACAAGCCGATATCCCTGGCGATGTTCGGCAACTGGCGGCCCTCGATCAGCGCCCGCCGCAAGATGATGTGCGGCGACAGATATTCCATGATGATCAGCGCCTGGACTTCGTCGAAATGATAGATCGCCGGCACCGAACCGGGCGCTCTCGCTTCCTGCCGCGTCAGCGCGTGATACTCGAAGAAGGAGCGCTTCAATGGCAGCCGCCAGCTGTCGCCGACCAGGCGAACATAGGGCAGGGCCTGCTTGACGACGGCAGCACCCGTGGCGCCCTCGACGATGAAGACCAGGTTCAGATTGCCGTCGCCGACCTCGCGGACCTTCCAGCGGGCCGTGTCCTTGCCGATATGCGAACACAGCGCCTCGTTGGCGCCAAGGCGTGCCGCCAATGTCTCGACCGACAGTGCTTCGAACGGCAATTTCCCAGTCATCCTTACCCTCCCGCCGATGTGCTTCCCATCATAGTGGAGCCAAGGCGGTTGGTCCAAGCTAGGAAGCTCTCTGGCAATTGTCAATCGTGTTGACAATTGCCGGAGCAGCCCCTAGCGTCATGGTCAGGGAGGAACGAATGGGCAATGATGCCGTGTTCCGCGTGCACGGCCTGAGGAAGTCCTTTGGCCATATCGAGGTGCTTGGCGGCGTCTCGCTCGATTTGCATGCCGGTGAAGTGACCGTGCTGATGGGCGCCAACGGCGCCGGCAAATCCACCCTCGTCAAAATTATCAGCGGCGTCTACGAGCGCGGCGGCGGCACGATGAGCCTTGCCGGCCACGACTTCGCGCCGGAGGATTTCGCGCCAAAAACGCCGGCCGAGGCGATCCGCGCCGGCGTCGTCACCGTTCATCAAAACATCAATGACGGTGTCGTCGCCGACCTCGACGTCGCCACCAATTTGACGCTCGACAGGCTGAGCGGCAGCGGCGCGCCGACCCTGTTCAATCCGGGCCGGGTGCGTCGCGAGGCAAAAGCGGTTGCCGACCGCATGGGGCTGGCCATCGACCTGAAGGCCCGGATCAGCGATCTGTCTCTGGCCGACCGCCAGATGGTGGCGATTGCCCGCGCCATGGCGCATCAGCCGAAGGTCCTGATCCTCGATGAGCCGACCTCCTCCTTGTCCAGCGCCGAAGCCGACCGGCTGTTCGCGCTGGTCGACAGGCTACGCGAGCAGGGCGTCGCGATCCTCTACATCTCGCACCGCATGTCCGACATCAGGCGGCTTGCCGACCGGATCGTCTCGATGCGAGACGGCGCGATCTCAGGTGTTTTCGACCGCAAGCCGCTCGATTTTGAAGGCGCCGTCAACGCCATGCTCGGCCGCAAGATCCACCTCGACCGAATCGTCGCCAGGAATTCGGCCAAGCCTATCCTGACGATCGACGGGTTGCGGATTGCAGAAGGCTCCATGCCGATCTCGCTGACGCTCGGCGACGGCGAAGTCGTTGCCATCACCGGCCTCGTCGGCGTCGGCAAGACCGCGCTCGCCGAGACGCTGTTTGGCGTCCGCAAGCCGCTCACCGGGACCATGACGTTGGACGGAAAACCCTATGCTCCGGGTTCGACAGGCGAGGCGATCGCCGCCGGCGTGTTTCTCGTCGCCAAGGACCGGAGCGAAAACGGGATCGTCGGCGACTTCAACATCCAGGAAAATATCAGCCTGCCGTTCCACAGGCGGATGTCGCGTATGGGCGTTCTCAAGCGCCGCATCGAGCGCGCCACCGCCCGCCAGCAGATTCGGGAACTGGGCATCGTCTGCCGCTCGGAGAAGGACGAAATGTCAGCCCTTTCCGGCGGCAACCAGCAGAAGGTGATGGTCGCCCGCTGGATCTCGCAGGCGGCAAAGCTGTTCATTCTCGACGAGCCGTTTCAGGGCGTCGACATTTCGGCCAGGCGCGACATCGCGGCCAAGCTGCGGGCGAGCGCGAACGGCCGTGCGACGCTGCTGTTCGTCACTGAACTCGACGAGGCGCTGGAGACCGCCGACCGCATCCTGGTGATGTCGGAGCAGACAATCGTTGGCGAACACCGCAACGCCGACATCGACCTCGAGCGCTTGTTGGCCGAAGTGGCGGGCAGGCCGTTGCACAGCGCAGCGTGAGGGCGGGCAGATAATGGGACGTGGAATGGAGAGGGCATGGGTTCGGGTTTGGTAAGGATGGCAGCGCGCGACCATGCCATCCGCTATGGCTTCATCGTTCTGCTGTTCGGGTTGATTGCATATTTCGCCATCGCCGCCGATGGCTTCGTCTCGCCGCAAAGCGCCGTCTTCATCTTCCAGTCGGTCGCCATCACCGGCGTGCTGGCGCTCGGCGTCACCGCCACCCTGGTCGTCGGCGGCTTCGACCTGTCGATCGGCTCCGTCGCCACCAGCGCCATGATGGCAGCCGCCTATGTGATGGTGGTGCTGGAGCAGAACGCCGTTGTCGCGGTTGTCGCCTGTCTCTTGATCGGTGCCGTTGTCGGCCTCATCAATGGCTGGCTGATCGTCTATATGCGCGTACCGGACCTTCTGGCGACGCTCGGCATGATGTTCCTGCTCGTCGGCCTGCAGCGCATTCCGACCGAGGGCCGCTCGATCGCCACCGGCATGACGATGCCCGATGGCGCGGTCGCCAACGGCACGTTCGGCGCTGGCTTCCTGGCGCTTGGCCGCCACCGCTTCGATTTCTTCATCCCCAACCTCATCCCGGTTTCGGTAGTTGTCTTGCTCGTGCTTGCGGTGCTGATCTGGTTTTTTCTCGAATACACCCGTTTCGGACGCATGATGTATGCGGTCGGCAGCAACGAACGGGCTGCCGAACTCGCCGGCGCGCCTGTCAAGGCATACAAAATCTGGGCCTACGTTATTTCAGGGGTTTTTGCCTCGATCGGCGGCATTTTGCTCGCTGCCCGGCTTGGACGCGGCGACATCGCCTCGGGTAATAATCTCCTGCTCGACGCTGTCGCCGCGGCGCTCATCGGCTATGCGGTCCTCGGGGCCGCCAAGCCGAACGCCTTTGGCACGGCCGTCGGTGCGGTGTTTGTCGGCGTGCTGCTGCAGGGCCTGACGATGATGAACGCGCCCTACTACACGCAGGATTTCATCAAGGGCGTAGTTCTTGTGGTTGCCCTTGTCTTCACCTTCGCCCTTTCCGGCAGGGGCAAGCGGTAGGGTTTCGACAGATAGGATTTCGACCGGCTGAAATTTGAGTTCAACAAGTGGAGGAGACAACATGAAGATCACGAGAAGACTTTTGGGGAAGGCAGCACTCGGGCTTGCCGGCGCCGCGCTGCTGATGCAGGTCCCGGCGATGGCGCAGGACAGGCCGGCGCCGTTCGACAAGCCCGGCGCCGTCAAGATCGCGCTGGTCCGCTATCTCTCGACCGGTGACTTCTTCCAGGCCTATCTGTCCGGTGTCGAAGCACAGGCCAAGGCGCTCGGCGTCGATCTGCGCGTCCTTGACAGCCGTCAGGACGCCGCCCTCCAGGCAGACATGGTCGACCAGGCCATCGCGCTTGGCGTCCAGGGCATCATCATCCAGCACGGCTTGACGGAATCGATGAAGGAAGCCGCTCAGCGCGCGGTCGACGCCGGCATCAAGGTCGTAGCGTTCGACGTCAACGTCGAAAACCCCAAGATCCCGCAGATCGAACAGTCCGACCGCGACCTCGCACGCCTCGCGCTCGAACAGGCGATCAAGGACAATGGCGAGAGCTGGAAGGCCGGCTATGTCTATGTCGCCGGCATCGCGCCGCTCGACCGCCGCAACGAGACCTGGGTTGACTTCAAGAAGAAATATGCGGGGATCAACGAGGCGGCGATGTTCGGTACGCTCGACAATCCGATCGCCAATTCCGTCGCCAACCAGGCCCGCTCGGTGTTGTCGGCCAACCCCGACATCAAGGTGATGTTCGCGCCCTATGATGAATTCGCCAAGGGCGTGAAGATCGCAGTCGACGAGGCGGGGTTCAACAAGGACATCAAGATCTATTCGGCCGATATCTCGACCTCCGACATCGCCGCGATGCGCGAGCCCGACAGCGCCTGGGCGGCAACCGCCGCCACCAATCCGGCCGTCGTCGGCCAGGTTTCGGTGCGCGCCCTGGCGCAGCTTTTGGCCGGCGAAGACCCCGGCCACAACGTCATCGTGCCGCCGACGCTGATCACCCAGAAGGATCTGATCGACAAGGACATCAAGAACATGGAAGACCTTTCGGCCAAGCTGCCGCAGTTCGCCCATGCCGATGTCGCGATGCCGGCCTGGATGCCGAACCCGAACGCCAAGTAGCTTTTTATCGCAGGCAAAAGGAAAGAGCGGCTTGCGGGCCGCTCTTTTGCGTCTGGACTGTTCTTCCTACCGCATCGCCGCAGCGATGTTGCCGCCGTCGACCGTCGTCACACTGGCGGTGGTCCGCTCGGCCAGCGCCTGATGCAGGAAAGCCTGGGCCACGTCTTCGGCCGTCACTTCCTGACCAAGCAGATTGCCCGCCATATATTCCTTTTCCGACACGCCGCGCGCGCCCGAACGGCTGGCGATCATGGCGTCGGTAAGCAATCCGGAACGGATGCGATCGGCGTTGACGGCATTCGAGCGGATGCCATGGGCGCCATAGTCGAGGGCATACTGCCTGCACAGGAACAGCGTCGCCGCCTTCGGGATGCCATAGGCGCCGAACTTCGGACCCGGATTGATCGCCTGCTTGGAGGTGTTGAAAAGGAGCACGCCGCCGGTGCCCTGTTCGAGCATGATCCGCACCGCGTTCTGCGCCGCTGAGTGGTGGGCGAAGAAATTCAGCTCGAAGCTCTTGCGCAAAGTCGCGTCGTCGAGTTCGCCGATCCGGCCTTCCCAGGCAGCCCCCGCATTCGAGACGAGAATGTCGAGGCCGCCGAAGACGGCCACCGCCTTGTCGAATGCCGCGCGCATCTGCGCCGGATCGGTGATGTCGGCGCCGATGCCGATCGAACTGTTGCCGGCTTTCTTCGCCGCTTCCGCCGCCCTTGACGCATCGAGATCGACGACGACGGCATGGGCGCCGTTGTCGGCGAACAGCTTTGCCGTGGCGGCGCCGATTGCGCCGGCGCCGCCGGTGACCAGCACAACCTGCCCGGTCAGCGGCTTCGGCTTGTTGGAGGCGAGCTTGGCCTGTTCCAGCGACCAGTATTCGAGCGGGAACAGGTCGGCTTTGGACAGCGGGCGGAAATCGCCGACCGCTTCGGCCCCGCGCACCGCCTCGATCCACATTTCACCGACGTCGGAGGCAATCTTCGCATCCTTAAGCGTGCGGCCATGGCCGAACATGCCGAGGCCGGGCACCAGCGTCAGCCGCGGCATCTGGTCGAGCATCGTGCGCTTCACATCATCGAGCGCGTCGTTGGTTTCGAAGTAGGCTCGATAGTCCCTGGCGAATTTCTCGACATGTTGGCGGATGACGGATTTGTAGTCGCCGATCTTGTCCGCGTCGGGCGCCGGCAGCGCCATCGGCCCGGTCTTGATGCGGATCGACAGGTCGGGCGTCGATACGCCGCGCCCGGCATAATCGGCAATCCTAGCCGAATTGATGAAATCCACGATCGCGTCCGAGGTGCGGAAATCGCTGATCATGCGGTCGAAGCGGGCTTCGCCGCGCGCTACCGCCACTGAGCCGCGCAGCATCGGCGCAATGTCCGCAGGCTTGGCCAGCCTGGCCGGCAAGGCGGCTTTTTCGGCAAGCGGCTTGCCGTGGCTGGCGATGAACTCCTCGGCGGCGTTCACATAGTGGATCATCCGGTCGTAGGCCTGTTTGGCATCGTCGCCGAACGTGAAAATGCCATGCTTGTCGAGGATCAGGCCCTCGACCGTCGGGTCGGCGTCAAAGACATCGGCCGCCGCCTTCGCCAGGTCGAAGCCCGGCATGATGTAAGGCACGAACCCCATCTTGCTGCCGAAGACTTTCTTGCTCAGTGCCTCGCTATCATCCTGGTCGACGATGGCCAGAACTGCGGTCGAGTGCGTATGGTCGACGAATTTATGCGGCAGGAAGGCGTGTAGCAGCGTCTCGACCGAGGGGTTCGGCGAAGACGGGTCGATGAGGTTCACCCGCTGCAGGGCGACCATATCCTCGTCGGAGAGTTTCTTGAGCGACCGCGCCTTGAGCAGAGCGCCGAGCTTGACCGCCGGCAGGCCCTGCGGCTCGATGACGCCCATGTCCCAGCCGCTGCCCTTGACGCAGAGCACGTCCCATTCGTCGCCGACGAGGTCGATGGCCCTTGTCTTGCAGGATGTGTTGCCGCCGCCATGCAGGACAAGCCGCGGTTCGCCGCCCAGAAGCCTGGTCGTATAGACGCGCAGCGCCAGGTCGCGGGCAACGCCCTTTGTTGCATAGTCGGCAACCAGCTTCTCCGCGTCGCCGTCATTCCACAGGTTCTTCATGTTCGCTTCGTCCGATTTCTGTTTGTTTGTGAACAGGAACGCCGCGACGCTTTGATGACAATGCGCCCGCGGCGGCGTTTTGCGTATCTAGGCGACCTTCTCCGCCGCCGGTCCGGCATGGTCGAGCAGCCGTCGCGCCATCCGGGCGCCGACCACCAGATGCGTGCACAGCCCACCTGCGATCGCCGCCACCAGCGGCTCGAATTTGCTGTCTTCCTGCACCACCACCAGGCGTTTTTCAATCTTGCGCAGCGATGACAGCTCCGCCGAAATGATCCGCCGGTTGTAGCTGCAGTCGAGCGCTTTGCCTTGCCCGTCGATGATCTGCCCGGCGATGACGCCGGCAGCCCCGGCACGGCGCAGCACCTCCATTTCGCTCGCAGTCAGCGCGCCGCATTTGACGACATGGCTGTCGGCGTCGACGGTGCCGACCGAGTAAAGCGCCAGGTTGCACGCACTGATGCCCGACAACTGCTCGCGGATCACCGGCTCGGCGCGTAGGCCGCGTGCCAGTTGCTCTGTCGTCAGCACCAGCGGTGCGTAGAAATTGAGCCCCTTGGCGTTGAGCCGGCGTGCGATTTCCATGGTGCATTGATCGGGCCGGTAGGAATAGGGGGCTCCCAGATTGCCGCAGAGCTGCACCACCGTGACATCCTGCAGATCGGCATAGGACATGATGTCGGCGATCGTATAGACGGTCCTTCCCCACGCGACGCCGATGCGGTCGCCCTTCTTGATCAGTTCGAGAAAGACGCTGGCCGCCAGCACCGCGATGTCGGTCGACGGATCGGCGACATGGCCGTTTTCCGGCGCGATCCAGACGGCATCGAGCTTCAATGCGTCTTCGAGCTTGCGCGCCATGACATCGTGGGTGAAAAGCTGGGTTGAGGTCGAGATGTTGACGATGCCGGTCTCGCGCGCCTTGCGCAGATACATGGCGACCGAGGCTCGGGAAATCTTGAGCTGGCTGGCCACCTGGTCCTGACGCAGGCCATGGGCATAGTAGAGCCAGGCGGCCTTGTGGATAAGCTGTTCTGCCGGTCGGATCGCCATGCCATCTCCTCGCTGACATTATTCATGGGTCTCGACAAAAGTCAAATCGAGCGGGGTAAACGATACCCTTTCGCGCGCGGAATCCAGATCATCATTGTGCCAAATGCGCTGTATCGTGGCATCGTTGATGGTGACGGGTCCGAGGCCTGTGGTTAGAAGGTTCGAGAACGATATTGGGGAGGACGGGATGGCCAATCCCTACGAACAGGATCTCGACAGGAATCCAGCCAACCACCAGCCGCTGACGCCGCTCAGCTATCTGGAGCGGGCGGCAAAGACCTTTCCCAACCATGTCGCGATCGTCCATGGCAGTCAGCGCACGACCTATCGTGATTTCTGGCGGCGGTCGCTGAAGCTTGCCTCGGCGCTGCAGAGGCGCGGAGTCGGCAAGGGCGACACCGTCACCGTGATGTTGTCCAACACGCCGCCGATGTTGGAAGCGCATTTCGGCGTGCCGATGACCAAGGCGGTACTGCATTCGCTCAACACCCGCCTTGACGCCGCGGTCATCGCCTTCCAGCTCGACCATGCCGAAACCAAGGTGCTTGTCGTCGATCGCGAATTCGCAAATGTCGTCAGCGAGGCGCTGGTGCTGGCTAAGGTAGAACCGCTGGTCATCGACTACGACGATCCCGAATACGCCGCCGACGCCCCTTATCCCAAGGGCCAGCGGATCGGCACGCTCGACTACGAGAACTTCGTCGCGGGCGGCGACGAGGATTTCGCCTGGTCGATGCCCGACGACGAATGGGACGCGATCTCGCTCAACTACACGTCCGGTACCACAGGCAATCCGAAGGGCGTCGTCTATCACCATCGCGGTGCGGCACTGATGGCCTACGCCAACACCATCCATGCCGGCATGGGCAAGCATGCGGTGTATCTGTGGACGCTGCCGATGTTCCACTGCAATGGCTGGTGCTTTCCGTGGACGCTGGCCGTGCAGGCCGGCACCCATGTCTGCCTGCGCTGGGTGCGGCCGAAGCCGATTTACGACGCCATCGCCAATTACGGCGTCACTCATCTGTGCGGCGCGCCGATCGTGATGTCGGTGCTGATCAATGCCAGGGACGAGGACAAGCGGCAATTTCCGCAGACGGTCACCTTTAGCACGGCCGCGGCACCGCCGCCGGAAGCGGTGCTGTCGGGCATGGCTGATGCGGGCTTTGCGGTCACTCACCTCTATGGCCTTACCGAAACCTATGGCCCGGCCGTCGTCAACGAATGGCATGGCGAGTGGGATGGGCTGGAGAAGGGTCTCAGGGTGGCGAGGAAGGCCAGGCAAGGCGTGCGCTATGCCGCGCTCGAGGATCTGACGGTGATGGACCCCAAGACGATGGAGGAGACGCCGGCCGATGGCGAGACGATCGGCGAGGTCATGTTCCGCGGCAACATCGTCATGAAGGGCTATCTGAAGAACCGCAAGGCGAGCGACGAGGCCTTTGCCGGCGGCTGGTTCCACTCGGGCGACCTCGGCGTCAGGCATCCCGACGGCTATATCCAACTCAAGGACCGCTCCAAGGACATCATCATTTCCGGCGGCGAGAACATCTCCTCGATCGAGGTCGAGGAGGCGCTCTACAAGCATCCTGCCGTCGCATCCTGCGGCGTCGTTGCCAGGCCCGACGACAAATGGGGCGAGGTGCCGGTCGCCTATGTCGAGCTGAAGCCGGGCAGGACGGCGACCGAAGCCGAGATCATCGATCACTGCCGCGCGCTGCTCGCCCGCTTCAAGGTGCCGAAAGCGGTGATCTTCGCCGAAATCCCGAAGACCTCGACCGGCAAGATCCAGAAGTTCAGGCTGAGGGAGATGGCCAAGGGGTAGGCAGGTCAGGACCCATAATCCGTGTCAGATCATTGTTGGCCCAGATAAGCCAACATGAACGGAGCAAAAAGATCCCTCAGTGTCGGATCGAGTGCCTTCCGATCGTCCTCGATACAAAACCAAGCCGACAGAAGAAGATCTAGCAGGAGGAGCATTCCGATGGAGTACACCGCGGTCAGCAAAGCGGGGCGGATCCTCGCCCTGATCGGGGTCATACTGCCGCTTCTCATGATCGGTGGGATGAAGTTCACGGCTGTTGAGATCGAGGCGTTGAGGCCGCTGATCGGCGGCACGCCTTGGCTCGCCTGGATGTATCCGGTATTCGGTGAAGCTGGTGCCTCTTATGTGCTTGGCGTCGTCGAGATCGCGACCGCGCTTCTGCTGATTGCCTCTCCCTGGTCGACGCGCGCCGGTGTGGCCGGTGGGGCATTGGCCGCGCTGATTTTCCTGGTCACCTGTTCGATCATGGTTGCCCTGCCGATCTGGGAGCCTGCGCTCGGCTTTCCCGCGCTCGGTCCCGCCGGTCAGTTCCTGATCAAGGACATTGCGCTGCTCGGCATCTCGCTTGTCATACTGGGCGAAAGCCTGAACAGACTAAGCAGATCGGCTACCTAAGCGGATCCAAGTCGAAGGCGAGTGGCAGAATCACGTCATCCGCATAGCCGCGTCAAATGGCGGGCTACTGCGAACTTGTGGGACGGGCACAGGTTCGCCGCGGCCACCGGACTACACATTCGACTAGATCGAAAAAGCCCCGCTCGCCACCATGATGCCGCGTCCGGAAACGCTCACTGAGCCGGCATCTACAACTACCTCAATGATGCTGGTACGTCCGAGAGTAGTGCCTTGCTCGACCTTGATTACGCCGGGCTGTGCAAGACTGTGTGCAACGAGATGTGCGGCGAGCGGACCAGCCGCCGTACCGGTTGCCGGATCCTCGGAAATGCCGACAGTCGGGTTGAAAAAGCGTGCATACGCTGTGGTTCCGGGCTGTAGCGGATCGAGTGAGAAGACGTAGCAGCCTTCCCCGCCGACCTCCTTGAGCAGGTCGAAAAGCTGTTTGGCATCAGGCGAAATCCGGTCGACGGCTTCGCGATCGCGGATTGGCACCAGGAGATGGGCAGCACCAGTCGAGACCACCTGGCAAGGCACAACGTCCGCTATTTCTTCAGCATTAAGCCCGAGTGCCGTGGCAAGAGCGCCAAGGTTTGAGAGCTGCCGGCCGGCCACTGGGGCTTCTTGCCGCATAATGATCTTTTCGAGTTTCCCCTGGCTTTGCCAGATGGCCAATGGGTACACCAAGTCGCCGATCTGTTGGTGAAACCATGTTGGGCCATCGGCCAGCTCGAGCCGCCCCGCCGCAGCGAGCCACCACCAAGCCCCTAGCGTGTTGTGGCCGCCTGCACCGAAAACCTCTACGCCTTTCGGCGTGAAAGAGCGCAATTTCCAATCGGCGTCCGCCCGGGTCGCCGGCAGGACAAAGGTAGTCTCGGACTGGTTGAACTCACGTGCAATGTTCTGCATGAGCTCGAGCGCCAACTCGCCACCGCCGTCCACAACCGCAAGTGAATTGCCCGTCAGCGGCGCCACCGCGAAGACATCGACGAAATGAAATGGAATTGTTCTGCTCATGGTTTCCTCCGGTGACCGCCGCCCGTTTCCGTTGTTCGGCTAATGTTTGAAGGTCGTCAATGTCCCGCTTTGCAGAACACTCTCTAATGCACGTCGCGCAAAAGTGTGCAGGGGTTTTGCGATAACGACATGACAAAACAACAACCTAAAGCGGGTCACGTGAGGCCGGTCAAATGCGACGGCCTTTAGCGAAGATGCGAGAGCACGTTGAGTAACTTGCCGGTCGGGTCGGCAATGAAGAAACGTCTTACGCCCCACGGTTCGTCGGTCAAATCATAGACCACTCTGCAACCGATCTCGTTTGCGCGAAGATATACCTCGTCGACATTGTCGACCTCGATCGACAGATCGGGTACGGGGGTGCCTGAGCCACCCTCGCTGGCGATGCTGATCTGGGGAATGGTTGTTTCCCGGGACGCCAGCGTGACGAGCCACCCGTGATCCATGACAACATCGAGGCCGAATAGGTCGGAATAGAACTTCCGAACGTCAGGAATGCTGTCTGTTGCAATGTTCGAGACGATGCGCAGCACGGTCATCCCGTGATCTCCTTTCCGCGGCATAGATGGCAATACCTAGCCGCGCGGGTCAGCGTGGATAGCGGGTGCCTGTGCACTGCCCGGGGCAGGCTTCATTAACGCTGATCACGCCAAGTCGTTTCAACAGATGTCACGGTCGCCCAACGAAGGTAACATCGCTGTTGACATCCGGTCGATTTCAAATTACGAGTGACGAAATTCAAAATTCGTCATTCGTAAGGGTCAACAAAACAACATGCATGATACCCTCGATACGGCCGACCTGGTCCGGCAGGAGAATGTCGCGCGCATCCTCGATTGCGCAGAGCGACTGTTCCGCCACTACGGCTACGGCAAAACCAATGTCGCCGACATAGCGCGTGAACTCGGCATGTCGACGGCGAACATTTACCGTTTCTTCGCCTCCAAGGTTGAGATCCACCAAGCCGTTTGCGGCCGTATGCTCGCTGCCTGCTACCAACTGACCTACGACGCCTGCCATAGTCCCGGAACGGCCAGCGAAAGGCTTCGCCGCTACGTGCAAACGCATTATCAGTGGACCCGCGACACCATGCTCGACCAGGAGAAGGTGCACGAAATGGTGGTCGTTGCCATCGAACGCGATTGGCATGTCATCGAGAAGCATATCGACAGGATCCGCGGCTTGGTGGAGGAGGTGATCCGCGAGGGAATCGCAGCAGGCGAGTTTCCCGACCAGGACCCGGAAGTCGCTTCGCGGTGTTTCGGCGCCGCTATCATCACCCTCTGTCACCCGCAAATGGTCGCCCAGTGCCTTGCCAAGAAGAATCGGGCGATGCCGGACGAGCTTATCGAGTTTGCCATCAGGGCTTTGAAGAAATGACCGGCGGCGTCCGCAGGGCGTCCACAATCCATCTCCAGTTCGGGAGTACGCAAGTGCCTTTGTCCAATTCCATCATGAACGGGCTGCCGGCTATTGGACCGGCACTGGTCGTCGTCGCGGCGCTTGGGCTCGCCGGTTGCTCGCAAGAAAAAGTGGAAGTCAAGGACATCGTCCGGCCGGTCAAGGTCGTCGAGATCGCCAAGGCAAACGATACCCGTGAGCTCTCCTACTCCGGATCGGTGCGCGCACGCACCGAGATGAACCTCGGGTTCCGTATCAACGGCAAGATCACCGAGCGCCTGGTCGACATCGGTCAGCGCGTGAAGCCGGGCGACGTTCTGGCCCGCATCGATCCGGCCGACTACGAGCTTTCGGTCAAGAGTGCCGAAGCCAGCCTCGAGGCCGCCGAGCGGCAGGTCGAGACAACGGGCCTTGCCCGCCGTCGTGCCGAACAGCTGTTTGCCAGGACCTTCGCGTCGAAATCGCAGCTCGAACAGGCGACGCTCAGCTACGATCAGGCGGTCGCCACCCGGAATTCCGCGCGCTCATCGCTTGACCAGGCGAAGAACCAGGTCCTCTACACCGACCTCAAGGCGGACAGGAACGGCATCGTCACATCAGTCACCGCCGATGTCGGTCAGGTGGTCGGCTCCGGCACGCCGGTTGTGACCGTTGCCGTCGATGGCGAAAAGGAAGTCCTGATCGCCGTTCCGGAAATGGATATCGCCCAGTTCAAGCCGGGCAAGAACGTAAAGGCAAGCTTCTGGTCCGACGATGCGCTGATGCTCGACGGCAAGGTCCGTGAAGTCGCCGGCAGCGCCGATCAGCAGTCGCGTACCTTTGCCGTTCGCGTCAGCCTGCCCAACGATCCGCGCGTGCTTCTCGGCATGACCGCCAACATCGAGGCTTCGGCGGCCAACAACAGCCCGCAGAGCGTATCGATCCCGTTGAGCGCGCTGGCGCAAAAGGAAGGCCAGCAGATCGTCTGGACCGTGGACCGCAACGGCGACACCGTCCATGCGCGTCCGATCAAGGTAGCCGAATTCACCGCCGACGGCGTGCATGTTGCCGAAGGATTGAACCCTGGCGACGTCGTCGTTGCGGCGGGCACGCAATTCATGACCGAGAATCTGAAGGTCAAGCTGGCCGGTGATGCGGTGCAGCAGTCCGCATCGGCGGACGACGATGGCGACGCCGCCAAGCGCGTGCGCTGACGGCCAAGAATAAAACGGCTTTTCCTCGCATCGGCGCAAGCCGCGAGGTCAAGCGGTTCATGGTTTCCGGGCGGCAGGTGCCCGATTGTCGAGACGTCAGGTCGATGTAGCCCCCCACATCGATCCCCGCGTCCCACCGCGATGAGTGTCTCTCCGCTCGGAAAGCCTCGCCGCCCGGAAGCCAGCATTAGAAGCTCCGTGGGCATGCCATGTGCGTGCGCTGACGATCAGACAAATGGACTGGCGCTATGACCACCGACACCAATGAGAAGCGGCCCTTCAATCTTTCGCGCTGGGCAATCGGGCACCCGAGCATTGCGCGGTTCCTGTTCGGCCTGATCATCGTTGCCGGTGCGCTCGGCCTGATGCGCATGGGCCAGAAGGAAGACCCGGACTTCACTTTCCGCGTCATGGTCGTCCAGGCTGTCTGGCCGGGGGCCTCGATCCAGGAGATGGAGGACCAGGTCGTCAACAAGATCGAGCGCAAGCTGCAGGAAACGCCGCATCTCGATTTCGTCCGTTCCTACACGCGCGCCGGCAGCGCCATCATTACCTTGCAGGTGGAAGGCGACACCAATCCTACGCAGGTCGCGGATGCGTTTTACCAGGTACGCAAGAAGGTCGGCGATATCGCCAATGAGCTGCCTCAAGGTCTGCTTGGGCCCTACTTCAACGATGAGTTCGGCGACACTTTCATCACCCTGCATTCGATCAGCGGCGACGGCTACAGCTATCCCGAGCTGAAGAAACTAGCCATCCAGGCGCGTGACATGCTGCTGACGACGCCCGGCGTCGAGAAGGCCGTGATCATCGGCGACCAGCCGGAAAAACTCTACATCGACGTTTCATCCAAGGTGCTTGCCGAGCGTGGCCTGACGCTCACCGATCTGCAGAACGCGATCAAGGGCCAGAACAATGTCGATCCGGCAGGCTCGGTCGATACCGGCCAGCGTTCGGTGCGCATCTCGGTCGAAGGCAGCGTGACGGAGGCGGCCGACATCCGCGAACTTCGCCTGCGCGCCGGCAACCAGGTGACGCGCCTCGGTGACATCGCAACCGTGACCACAGGTCTCGAAGACCCCTACCAGCGCAAATACCGCTTCAACGGCCACGACAGTGTCCAGGTCGGCGTCGTCATGGCCAAGGGCTTCAACGTCACCGATGTCGGCAAGGAGGTCGAGGCGACCTATCACCGCTTCGAAGAAGCGTTGCCTTACGGCGTTTCGGTCGATCAGATCGCCGACCAGCCGGAAGTCGTGCGGGAAGCGGTGAGCGAGTTCATGAAGGCGCTTGGCGAGGCGCTGCTGATCGTGCTTGTCGTCTCGTTCCTGACGATCGGCTGGCGTTCGGGCCTGGTGATCGCGATCACCATTCCGCTCGTTCTGGCCGCCACCTTCGCCATCATGTACGAGATCGGCATCGATCTGCAGCGTATTTCGCTCGGCGCGCTGATCATTGCGCTCGGTCTGCTCGTCGACGACGCGATGATCGTCGTCGAAATGATGGAGCGCAAGCTCGAGGAAGGACTGGTCAAAATCGAGGCGGCGAGCTTCGCCTATACCTCGACGGCCTTCCCGATGCTGAGCGGCACGCTGATCACCACCGCGGGCTTCATCCCGGTCGGCTTCGCGGCTTCGACGGCCGGTGAATATGTGCGCTCGCTGTTCTACGTTGTCGGCATCGCGCTGGTCGTCTCCTGGTTCGTGGCGGTCTACTTCACGCCGTGGCTTGGTCACATGATCCTCAAGCAGCGAAAACACGCCGGCAGCCATCACGATGTCTTCGACACACGCTTTTACCGCCGGCTTCGCGCCACCGTCAGCTGGTCCGTGCGCCACCGCATCATCGTGCTGGTCATGACGCTGGTGACCTTCGTCACCAGCCTGTGGGCGTTCCAGTTCATCCCGCAGAATTTCTTTCCGCAGTCATCGCGTCCGGAAATCCTTGTCGACCTCTGGCTGCCGGAAGGCACCAGCATCAAGGAAGTCGAGACGCAGGCCAAGGCGCTCGAAACCAGGATGATGGACGACAAGGACAAGCGCTTCATCGCCACCTATATCGGTGAGGGCGCGCCGCGCTTCTTCCTGCCGCTCGACCAGCAGCTTCGCAATCCGAACTTCGCCCAGCTTCTGGTGATGGCCAATGACGAACCGGCCCGCGAGCGGCTGATCGTCAAGCTGCGCACCATTCTGGCCGAGGATTTCCCGTCGGTTCGCGCCAAGGTTGACCGCCTGTTCCTTGGGCCGCCCACGGGCTGGCCGGTGCAGATGCGCGTCATGGGTCCGGATCGCCAGGACGTGCGCCGCATCGCCGACGAGGTGAAGGCGAAGTTCCAGGCAAATCCGCTGCTCGGCGCCGTCCACGACGACTGGCTGGAGCCGGTGCCGGAGATGAAGCTGGTGATCGACCAGGATCGCGCCCGTGCGCTCGGCGTCACCTCGCAGCGCATCCGCCAGATGCTGCAGGCAACCATGTCGGGCGCGCCGCTCGATGATTTCCGCGACGGCGAGGAGACCGTTTCGATCGTCGCCCGCGAACCGGAAGCAAGCCGTCACCTGCTGTCGGCGGTCGACTCGGTCTCTGTCCCGACGGATTTCGGTGGCTTCGTGCCGCTGTCGCAGGTCGCCAAGGTCGTCCCGGTGCTGGAGCAAGGCGTCGAGTGGCGGCGCGACCGCCTGCCGACCATCAGCGTGCGTGCCACGTTGCCGGATGGCGTGCAGTCGAACGATGTCGTGATGAAGATGTATAGCGAGATGCAAAGCCTGCGCGACGGTCTGGCGCCCGGCTACAACATCGAGATCCAGGGCGGCGCCGAGGATTCGGCCGAAAGCCAGGCCTCCATTGCTGCGAAAGCTCCAATCATGCTGGCTGTCATCGTCGTGCTGCTGATGATCCAATTGCAGCATTTCGGCAAGGCGATGCTGGTGCTGGCGACCGGTCCGCTCGGCATCATCGGCGCTGCGGCGGCACTTTTGATCAGTGGCGCGCCCTTCGGCTTCGTCGCCATCCTCGGCGTGATCGCGCTGCTCGGCATCATCATGCGCAACTCGATCATCCTGGTCGACCAGATCGACCAGGATATAGCGGCCGGCATGGAGCGCTCGGAGGCCATTATCGGCTCGGCGGTCCGCCGTTTCCGTCCGATCATGCTGACCGCGCTGACGGCGGTCCTGGCGCTGATCCCGATCTCGCGCGGCGTCTTCTGGGGTCCGCTCGCCTATGCCATGATGGGCGGCATCCTCGTTGCTACCGTGCTCACTATCCTCGTCCTTCCGGCAGGCTATGCCTTGTTCTTCGGCAGGGAGCGCAAGAAGGCCGAGGATGCGGAGCAGGTGGTCGAGCCGGAGCTGGCAGAAAACGACGACAGGCCGCGACTGGCTCTGGCCGCCGAATAGCGCTGTTGGCAGATGTGACGTCCAAGGTTTAAATCCGCCCACCGGCAGAGCGCTGGAGGAGAACGTCATGACCATAGTTCAGGCACCGGTGGCGCTGCGCCAGCCGATCGACGGACGCCACCGTCAGATGTTCGTCGATGGCGCCTGGCTCGACGCCCGTTCGGGCCGCATCATGGAGACCCGCAATCCGGCAACCGGCGCGGTCATCGCCACGGTGCCGCGCGGCGACCGCGATGATATCGAGCTGGCGGTGGCCGCGGCGCGCAGGGCCTTCGACGGGCCGTGGAGCCGGTATAAGCCCTACGAGCGACAGGTGCTGCTCCTCAGGATCGCCGACCTCTTCGAAAAGCACTGGGAGGAGATCAGTCGCTCGGACACGATCGACATGGGCATGCCGATCGTGCGTACCCGTGCCAACCGCAACCGCGTCATCGGTATGCTGCGCTACTACGCCGGCATGGCGACGTCCCTGCATGGCGAGACGATTGAGAACTCGCTGCCGGGCGAAATCGTCTCCTTCACGCGCAAGGAGCCGGTCGGCGTCGTCGGCGCCATTATCCCCTGGAACGCACCGACGGCCGCTTCGATCTGGAAGATCGGGCCAGCGCTTGCCGCGGGCTGCACCGTGGTGCTGAAACCTTCGGAAGAGGCGCCGCTGACGCCGCTTCTGATCGCCGACATCATGAACGAGGCCGGCGTTCCGCCAGGCGTCGTCAACATCGTAACCGGCACCGGTGCGGAGGCAGGTGCCGCACTTTCCGAGCATATGGGCGTCGACAAGATCGTCTTCACCGGCTCGACGGCAACGGGCCAATCGATCGTCCGCGCCTCGGCCGGCAACCTCAAACGCGTCTCGCTGGAGCTTGGCGGCAAGTCGCCGGTCATCGTCTGCGCCGACGCCGATCTCGACAGGGCGGTGCCGGTCGCGGCGATGTCGGTGTTCGCCAATTCCGGCCAGATCTGCATCGCCGGCTCGCGCCTGTTCGTCGAACGCTCCATCCATGACGAGTTCGTCGAGCGCCTGGCGGTCTATGCCAAGGGCCTCAGGATCGGCGACGGCATCGACCCGGCGACCGAGATCGGCCCGCTCGTCTCCGAAAAGCAGCTGCAACGGGTCGCCTCGTATCTCGAGGCCGGCACGGCGGAGGGCGCGACCCTCGTCACCGGCGGTGAACGCCTTATGGAGGGTGCGCTGGCCGCCGGCAATTTCGTCGCGCCGACCGTTTTTGCCGGTGTCTCGGACGACATGAGGATCGCGCGCGAGGAAATCTTCGGGCCGGTCATCTCGGCATTGCCGTTCGATACGCTCGACGAGGCGGTCGAGCGAGCCAACAACACGCCCTACGGTCTTGCCGCAGGGGTGTTCACCCAAGATCTCGCCACCGCCCACCAGCTTTCCAGGAAAATCCGCGCCGGCTCGGTCTGGGTGAACACCTATCACGCCATCGATCCGGCCATGCCTTTCGGCGGCTACAAGATGAGCGGCTACGGCCGCGAGGGTGGTGCCGAGCACCTCGACGAGTATCTCAACACCAAGGGCGTGTTCATCAAGATCGATTGAGTCTCACGCGGGATATGGCATGAAACGAAAAAACCGCCTCGGCGGCGGGTTATCGGTGCCAATCGGCACTACAGCTAAATCACTAGCCTAACTGCCGAACAAAGAAAGAACAAACGTGCAAGGGGATCGAGCGCGCATCGCGCGCTCAATCTTTGAGGCGGAGGTCAGATGACGAACAGCCAGTTGGCGAGCAGCACCACCGCGACGCCGGCGATCAGCGTCAGGTAGGGCAGGATGCCCGCCTTTCTGACGGCGAGATCGGATGAGGTCATGCCGAGATCAGCCAGCATGTGGTCGGGGAATTTGCCCTTGTCCTGAATGTAATGCCGGAAGCAGAACACCGGGATGATGAGGCCAGCCGTGATCAGCCCTGCCCACAGTGCCATCGGGTTCCAGACCTTTGCACCGGCGCCCATGAAGATCATGTTGACATAGGCAAGGATGGCCCCGAGGCCGAGCAGCCAGCTCGGTGCCTTCCACGGCCGCGCGATATGGCCGTTGTCGATGCGATGGATCCAGCCGGCATTGAGGTTGAGGAAGTTGAAGATGATGTAGCCGCAATTCGACACGGCGAGGATGAAGAAGAAGCTGGTCGCGTCGGCCGAAGCGATGGCCAGCACGGCCAGGTTGAAGATCAGGTCGGTCCACATGGCGCGGGTCGGGGCGCCGTGTTCGTTGACATGGCTGAGATAGCGCGGCAGCCAGCCGTCGACTGAGCCCTGATAGAGCGTACGCGAGGACCCCGCCATCGCCGTCATGATGCACAGCACCAGGGCCAGGATCATCAGCATCACCAGAAGGCTATGGATCAGCTGTCCGCCGCCGACCATGCCGGCCAGTGCGTCGGCAACGCCGGAGCCGTCGACGATCGGGGTCGCCAGCATGCCATTCAAGCCGAGCACGCCCTGGAAGGTGAACGGCACCAGGATGAACAGCAGCATGCATAGCAGGCCGGAATAGAAGATCGCCTTGAAGGTGTCGGTGCCGGGATTCTTGAACTCGGACGTGTAGCAGACGGCAGTCTCGAAACCGTAGGTCGACCAGGCGGCGATGAACATGCCGCCGAGAACGAGCGTCCAGCCGGCAATGTTCCACGCCCCGGGCTCCGGCGCGTAGGCGGCCGCCAGCGGCACCAGCGGCGAGAAATTCGCCCAGTCGATCTGGCCGGTGACGATCGGCACGACACCGACGATCAGCATCGGAATGATGACGAACAGTCCGATATATTTCTGCACGTTTGCCGTGCCCAGGATGCCGCGATGCTGGATGGCGAAGATGATCAGCATCAGCACGGCGCCGATGAAGAAGGTGGCGTTGAAGGTGAAGGAGACCGGACCCAGCGTGTGCCCGTAGAGCGTCCAGTTGCGGATCGCCGGTGTGGCGGCCGCGGTCACCGCCGTGATGGCATCGGCGGCACTCGCCCCAGTATTAGCCGCGATATAGGCGGCGACTTCCGGCGAGGCGTCGGTAAACAGCGGCACCGGCGCCAGCGCGTTGAGGATATAGGCGGCGGCGATCGAGCAGCCGAGCGACAGCACCGGCGACCAGGCGAACCAGTTGCACCACACCGACAGCGGCGCGATGAACTTGGAATAACGCAGCCAGGCGGTGGCGCCATAGATCGAGGCGCCGCCGGACTTGTTCGGAAACAGGCCGGCGATCTCGGCATAGGTGAAGGATTGCAGGAAGCCCATGATCATGGACACCGTCCAGATCAGGAA
>NZ_RZSW01000470.1:0-5033 GCF_003997375.1 Mesorhizobium sp. M5C.F.Ca.IN.020.29.1.1
GCTGAGGCTTGAGCAAGAAATCACTTGCTTTTGTGCCATTTGGCAGAAATTCTTTCTTGTGAATGGCCATAATAAGAAGGACTATAGCCAATCTATTCCTAGTCTATCCCCGTGGGAGCACCAAATGGACCGCCTTGATAGAAAAATCCTCCGTCTCTTGCAGGAGGACGCGACGCTCGCGGTGGCCGATGTCGCCAAGAAAGTCGGCCTGTCGACCACGCCGTGCTGGCGTCGCATCCAGAAGCTCGAGGAGGAGGGCGTCATCAAGCGGCGCGTCGCCATCCTCGATCATGAAAAGGTCAATGTGCGCGTCACCGTATTCGTGTCAATCCGCACCAATTCGCACAGCCATGAATGGCTGCGGCGCTTTTCGGAGGTCATCCAGGAATTTCCGGAAGTGGTCGAGTTCTACCGCATGAGCGGCGACGTCGACTATCTCTTGCGCGTGGTGGTGCCCGACATCGCTGCTTACGACGCCTTCTACAAGCGGCTGATCGCCAAGATCGAGATTCGCGATGTCTCGTCGTCGTTTGCCATGGAGCAGATCAAGTACACGACCGAAATGCCGCTGGACTACATGGTGCTGGACAAGGAATCGGGCGCCAACGCTGCCTGAGGATTTTTTGCTTAGTTATTCTTTTTGTTGAGAAAATGCCACGGCGAGTTTGCCGGCTGCGTGATGGTGTCCGGCACCACATCGATATCCACCACTTCCGCCTTGCGCAGCGCGTAGCCCGACTGGATGACGCTGGCGCCGTCGAGAATGAAGAGCTGACTTTTCTCCATGCCCGGCTTCAGGGCACCGGTCACGGAAACCGGCTGGTAAGCCTTCGACATCCTGTAGGGATGCGCAGGCGTGACGAGGACGATCTGATTGGGCGGCGGCGTCGGCATGTGGCTGCACGCACCCGTCCACGGTACCAGCAGGAATTGGTAGACGAGATCGCCCTCGCGATCGACCGGCAGCGCGTACCCCGCCAGTTGGACGGTCTTGTCCCGCAGATTGAGAGACAGCGTCTCGCCATGATCAGGCATTTTTGCCGCGATCATCGGCAAACCGACACTTTCGGCAGCGGGCTGGGTCGCCGGACGCAGATCCTTCCAGAATATCCGCGCGGCTTCGGCGGAAGCGCTGCCCGCCGCGATGGAAATCAGCACGGCCCCCAGCGCCGCTGTCGATTTGAGTCGATTGCTCATCGTGTGCTCTCCATTTGACAGGAGTAAAGCTGCCGTCGCCGACAGCGTCAACGTTCGAGCCGCATCACATGCCGGCGCGAGCCGGCCATGCCGATCTCGTGGAATCCGCGGGCCACGAAAATGTCTCGGAAGCCCATGAAACGGTAACTCGGCGATGCCTGGTCGACCGGATAGGCCTCGATCGTCCTGGCGCCTTTAGCGAAGGCGTGATCGATGGCCGCGTCGAGCAGTGCGGTTGCCAGCCCTCGGCCGTGCAATGCCCTCGGCACATAGAAGCAGACGATCGACCAGACGCCCGCCTGGCTGTCGTCCTGTTGCGGCGACAGCTTGCGGTAGGTCTCGCGCGGCGCCACCGAGCACCAGCCTATTGTCTTGCCTTCCGCATGAGCGACAATGCCGACCGGTGTGCCGGCCGCGATGAGTGCCATCATGGCGCGTTTCCTCTCATCGTTGCCCAGGTGCTCACGGTTATTGAGATTGCGCCAGGCCGTGCACCAGCAATATTTCGGGCCGCCCGCCTGTTCGAACAGATTTTCGAAATCGGCGCGCGTCGATCGCGTCACCTCAGTAAAGTGGATTTCGCCCCAGTCAGCCTTTCCTGGCGAGCCGCTCGAGCGTTTTGGCATCGGAAAGTTCCCTTGCAGCATCCTTGCCGATCCAGCGCGCCGTCTTGTCGGTCGAAACAGCCAGCTTTTGTGCCAGGGCAAGGGCAGCACCGTGCAAATTCATCGATCGCTTGCCGATCGAACGAAGCGCCCAGTTCACCGCCTTCTTCACAAAATTGCGGCCGTCGGTGGCGTGCACTTCGATGATCGACAGGAAGTCGAGAAAGGTCGCCTCTGGTTCATTCTTCCGGTGGACCACCGACCAGGCCATCATGGCAAAAGCGGTGCGTCGAACGAATTCCCGTTCGTCGACTGCGAATTCGGCGATCAGTTCCCTCCAGCAATCAGTATCGACAAAGAGATCGGAGACGCCGTCGACGATATCCCATGAGTCGAAAGTCGCCGCCCATCGTCTTGCATCCGCGGCAGTGAACCGCTTCGGATCGGCCGTGACGGAAGCGATGAACTGCGCTTCCACGATGCCTGTCTGCCATAGCTCGAAGGCTCGCTCATGGTTGCGCTTGATTTTCTTGGCAATCTGCCGCTGCACACCATGCGAGATACCGAGCGCACGTTCGATCTTGATGCCGTAGCGCAGCATGCCAAGGCGGTTCTCCTCCGAGCCGACCGAGCGCAGGTGGTCGACAATTTCCTCGGCGCTGGCTTGAGGCGACAGCTCGGCCACGACAATACCTACTTTTCCAATCGCGCCAGCAAAGAGGACGTGTCCCAGCGTTTGCCGCCCATCCCCTGCACATCCTTGTAGAATTGGTCGACAAGTGCCGTCACCGGCAGCTTGGCGCCATTGCGATCGGCCTCCGCCAGGCAGATGCCGAGGTCCTTGCGCATCCAGTCGACAGCGAAGCCGAAATCATATTTGCCGGCATTCATCGTCTTGTGGCGGTTCTCCATCTGCCATGAGCCGGCCGCTCCCTTCGAGATCACCTCGATGACTTTGTCGATGTCGAGCCCGGCCTTCTTGCCAAAATGGATGCCTTCAGCCAGCCCTTGGACAAGACCGGCGATGCAGATTTGGTTGATCATCTTGGTGAGCTGGCCCGAGCCGGTCGGGCCCATCAGCCCGACCATACGGGCATAGGCATCGATGACAAGCTTCGCCTGTTCGAAAGCTTTCTGTTCGCCGCCGACCATGACGGTCAGCACGCCATTTTCGGCGCCGGCCTGACCGCCGGAGACCGGTGCGTCGAGGAACGAGAAACCGCCCAGTACCGCCTTCTCGGCCAGTTCGCGCGCGACTTCAGCGGAGGCCGTGGTGTTGTCGATGAAGATGGCTCCCTTCTCCATTGTCTGGAATGCACCCTCGGCTCCAATCGTCACAGCGCGCAGATCGTCGTCATTGCCAACACAGGAAAAGACAAAGTCCTTGCCGTCGGCCGCTTCTGCCGGCGTGTTGGCGGCACTCCCGCCATGCTGGGCAACCCATTGCTCGGCCTTTGCCTTGGTGCGGTTGTAGACGGTGACGTCGTGGCCCCCCTTGTTCCTGAGATGTCCGGCCATTGGATAGCCCATGACGCCAAGACCGAGAAATGCCACCGATGCCATATTTTCGAATCCTTCAAGCCGTGTTTTCCGGCCTTCTTAGCGGATCAGGCAAAGCTATGGGAGTCAGCGGTGCAGATGTATGGTAATACGACGTTCTACCCACTCGACCGCGTGGCGGAGTATCTCGACAATGATCAGATAGATGATCGCCGCCCAGATATAGGACTGGAAATCGAAAGTGCGCGAATAGGTGAGCTTCGTAATGCCCATCAGATCATAGACGGTGATGAGGGCCACGATGGCGGAGCCTTTGATCATCAGGATAATCTCATTGCCATAGGGACGCAGCGCCACGATCAGCGCCTGTGGCAGGATGATCTTGCGAAGTGTTTGCAGTTTGTGCAGGCCAAGCGAGGCAGCGCCTTCCCACTGACCCCTGGGGACGCTCTCGATTGCGCCGCGCAGGATCTCAGCCTGATAGGCTGCCGTATTGAGGGTGAACGAGAAAATGGCGCAGTACCAGGCTTCGCGAAAGAAGCCCCACAGGCCGACAGCTTCAAGTGCCGGTCGAAACGAACCCACTCCATAGTAGATAAGAAAAACTTGGGTCAAAAGCGGAGTGCCGCGGAAGAAGTAGACATAAGCGTAGGCAAAGCTGGACAGGATCCGGTTCTTGGACATCCGCGCGTAGGCGACAGGAACTGAAAGGACGGCTCCCAACACGATCGACACAGCGACAAGCGTGAGAGTCACGCCCAGGCCAGAGATGTAGCCCGGGGCGTATTTTTGGAAGAGTTCGGAATTCCAAGCCTCGACCAAGTATACAATCATGCCGATGCCGAGCACGATCCAGAGACCGACCAACGCATATCCCAATACACGTTGCCGGGACCAGCCGCGCGGTATTGCTGGCGGTTTTTCGACCTTGGTCGCCACGTCGGCTGCTGCCGCGCTCATCGCTGCACCTGTTGTCGACCAACCCTGCGTTCAATGGCATTGATGCCGAAGGACGAGATGATGGCGAGGAGCAGATAGATAAGAGCAGCGACCCCAAAAAAAAGGAATGCGTGCTTGGTGACACGGGCGGCGACGCCGGCTTGCCGCAATATGTCGGCAAGACCGATGGCGGAAACCAGCGCTGTATCCTTGAGCAGGATGAGCCACAGATTGGCAAGGCCTGGCAGGGAAATACGAATAAGCTGCGGCAGCACCACCAGTCGCAGCGTCTGCCAGCCCGACAGGCCAACCGAATAGCCGCCCTCATACTGTCCCTTCGGGATGGCGCGGAACGCGGAGAGGAAGACCTCGCTGGCGTAGGACGAGAAGACGACGCCGAGCGCGATCATGCCGGAAACAAATGCGTTCACTTCGACCGCAGCGGCCGGGTCATACAGGCGCATCAACTGCTGGATGCCGATTTGCGCGCCGTAAAAGATCATGAACAAGGTCAGCAGCTCGGGCAATCCACGAAAGATCGTGGTGTAGATATTGCCGGCCAGCCGCAGCGACGGCTCATTGGACTGCTTGGCCAGTGCGACCAGAAAGCCGATCATCAGACCGACAGGCAGGGTCGCGGCAGCAAGCGAAACGGTGATGAAAACGCCGTAGGCAATGTCGTCGAGCCAGCCCTCGGGTCCCCAACTGAGCAGCGTCCAAACGCTTTGCATCCGCCTGCCTGTTCTCCTCTATGGGTTCTTTGAGAGCAGCGCGGCGTCACTCCTCCTGCGC
>NZ_RZSW01000471.1:0-5017 GCF_003997375.1 Mesorhizobium sp. M5C.F.Ca.IN.020.29.1.1
CATCTACACCGGCCCGACCAAGGCGACCGCCGAAGCGCAGATCGAGGTGATCAATTCGCTGATCGCCCAGAAGGTCAACGCCATCGCCATTTCGGCCAATGACGCCGACGCGCTGGTGCCGGCGCTGAAGAAGGCGATGGATCGCGGCATCACCGTCATCTCATGGGATTCAGGCGTCGCTCCGGAAGGTCGCCAGCTCCACCTCAACCCCTCGGACACCAACCTGATCGGCGAGACCATCATCAAGCTTGCCGCCGACTACCTGCCGGAAGGCGGCGACGTCGCCATCCTGTCGGCTTCGTCCACCGCGACCAACCAGAACGCCTGGATCGACGCGGCCAAGAAGGTGCTGCCGGAGAAATTTCCCAAGATCAACCTCGTCGCCACCGTTTACGGCGACGACGACTCGGCCAAGAGCACGGACGAAGCCAAGGGCCTTTTGAAGTCCTATCCGAACCTCAAAGCGATCATCGCACCGACCACGGTCGGCGTCGTTGCCGCCGCTCAGGTGGTGACCGACCAAGGCCTGATCGGCAAGGTCAACGTCACCGGCCTGGCGCTGCCGTCGGAGTTCAAGAAGTTCATCGACAACGGTGCCAGCCAAGCGGTCGCGCTGTGGAACCCGATCGACCTCGGCTACTCGGCCGTCTACCTCGCCCATGATTTGGCGGTGAAGAAGGAAGAAGCCAAGCCGGGTGCGACGCTGTCGATCGGCCGCGTCGGCAAGGTCACGCTCGACGACACCAATTCGGCTGCGATGGCTCCGCCCTTCAAGTTCGACAAGTCGAACATCGAAGAATTCTCCAAGATCTATTGATCCTGGAGCCCTTCAAGCCGGCGCGGCGGGGCAGAGGTTCCGCCGCGTCCTCAAACGGACCTGCTGCAGGGCTTGATACGACTATGGACACGACAGCCCAACTCAACCCGACGACCGAGCAGCCTTTGGCTCCGGCTCCGCGCCTGACCCTGTCCGGCATCTCGAAGAGTTTTCCCGGCGTGCGCGCGCTGCATGATGTTAGCCTGTCGCTCTATCCCGGCCAGGTGACCGCTCTGATCGGCGAGAACGGCGCCGGCAAGTCGACGCTGGTCAAGATCATGACCGGCATCTACCAGCCCGATGCGGGCAGCATCAGCATCGATGGCCAGGCCGTCACCTTTCCCAGCGCTCATGCCGCCTTCGGGCACGGCATCACCGCCATCCACCAGGAAACCGTGCTGTTCGACGACCTGACGGTGGCCGAGAATATCTTTCTCGGCCATGCGCCGCGGTCGCGCTTCGGCACCATCGACTGGCGCATCATGCGCAAGAATGCCCGTGAAGTATTGAACACCATGGGTGCCGGCCACATTGACGCCGACGCGCGGCTGAAGGACCTCGGTATCGCCAACAAGCACCTCGTGGCAGTCGCCCGCGCCATGTCGATCGATGCCCAGATCGTCATCATGGACGAGCCGACCGCAGCGCTGTCGCTGAAGGAGATCGAGGAGCTCTTTTTGCTCATCGAATTCCTGAAGAGCGAAGGCAAGGCGATCCTGTTCATCAGCCACAAGTTCGACGAGATCTACCGCATTGCCGACCGCTATACGGTGTTCCGCGACGGCGAAATGGTCGGCAAAGGCCTGATCAGGGATGCCGGCCAGAGCCAGATCGTGCGCATGATGGTCGGCCGCGCCGTCGATCACATTTTTCCGCAGCGCAAGGCCGAGATCAGCGCGCCGGTGCTCACTGTCTCGGGGCTGTCGCACCCGACCGAGTTCGACGACATCGGTTTCGAGCTGCACAGAGGCGAAATCCTCGGCTTCTACGGCCTCGTCGGCGCCGGCCGCAGCGAGGTCATGCAGGCGATATCAGGCATCACCCGCACCAGCAGCGGCACAATCACGCTGGAAGGCAAACAGATCGTGCCGAAATCGGCAGCGGATTCGATCGACGCCGGCATCGTCTATGTGCCGGAAGAGCGCGGCAAGCAAGGCGTGGTGATCGGCCTGCCGATCTTCCAGAATATCTCGCTCCCCTCACTCAAGCGCACGTCCAAATCAGGCGTGTTGCGGCTGGCCGAGGAGTTCGCACTGGCCCGTTCCTACACCGAGCGGCTCGATTTGCGCGCCTCGTCGCTCAGCCAGGATGTCGGCACGCTGTCGGGCGGCAACCAGCAGAAGATCGTCATCGCCAAATGGCTGGCTACCGCGCCCAAGGTGATCATCCTCGATGAGCCGACCAAAGGCATCGACATAGGCTCGAAAGCCGCCGTGCACGGCTTCATGGCCGAGCTCGTCGCGCAGGGCCTGTCGGTGATCATGGTGTCGTCCGAACTGCCCGAGATCCTCGGCATGTCCGACCGGGTGATCGTCATGCGCGAGGGCCGCATCGCCTCAGTCTATGACAACAAGGGGCTCGACGCCGAAACGCTGGTCAGAACGGCAGCGGGGATCGCAGCATGAAGGCTCTTCTCAAAAACCGCGAAGTCTGGCTTCTCGCCGCCATCGTCGTGCTGATCGGGCTGATCTCAATGCGCTTTCCGGGCTTTGCCAATCCTGCCAATCTACGCCAGGTGTTCAACGACACCTCGATCCTGATGATCCTGGCGCTGGGTCAGATGGTTGTCATTCTGACCCGCTCGATCGACCTGTCGATGGCGTCCAATCTCTGCTTCACCGGCATGGTAGTGGCGATGCTGAACGCCGCGCATCCGGCAATCCCGATCCCGCTGCTGATCGTCATCGCACTGCTAGTCGGACTGGTGCTCGGCGTGATCAACGGCCTGCTGGTATGGCGGCTGAACATCCCGTCAATCGTGGTGACGCTCGGCACGCTGACCATCTACCGCGGCGCCACCTTCGTCATCTCCGGAGGCGCCTGGGTCAATGCCGACCAGATGAGCCCTGAGTTCATCGGCCTGCAGCGCGCGGCCTTTCTCGGCATCCCGGTCCTGTCGTGGATCGCCATATTGGTCATCGCCTTGTTCTTCCTCGTGATGACGCGCACCGCGCTCGGCCGCTCGATCTACGCCATCGGCGTCAATCCGACGGCGTCGGTCTATGCCGGCATCGATGTCGGCCGCACCAAGTTCATCGTCTTCTGCATCTCGGGGATGGCCGCCGGTCTCTGCGGTTATCTCTGGATTTCGCGCTACGTCATCGCCTCGGTCGAGGTCGCCAATGGCTACGAGCTCAACATCATCGCCGCCTGCGTCATCGGCGGCATCTCGATCGCCGGCGGCATCGGCTCGGTCGGCGGCGCAGTGCTCGGTGCGCTGTTCCTCGGCATCATCTCCAATGCGCTGCCGGTCATCAACATCTCGCCCTTCTGGCAGATGGCGATTTCGGGCAGCGCCATCATCCTGGCCGTGGTGCTCAATGCGCGCGGCGAACGCCGGCAAGGCCGCATCATCCTCAAAAAGGCGGAAGCGGCATGACCGACACTCCAGCGCCACGCCACATTCCCAACCGGCTCGACAAGCCGCTCAACGCGGCGATCTTCTCATGGGAGGCGCTGCTGGTCGCGGTGGCAGTCGCCATCTTTGCCGTCAACAGCTTCGCCTCGCCCTATTTCCTCGACGCATGGTCGCTGTCTGACCTGACCTTCAACTTCACCGAGAAGGCACTGATCGCGCTTGCCATGGCGCTGCTGATCATTTCCGGCGAGATCGACCTGTCGGTCGCCGCCATCATTGCGCTGGCCTCGACGATGATGGGCATGGCGGTGCAGGCCGGCGCCGGCACGCCGGTGCTGGTGACGATCGGCATCGTGGTCGGGCTTGGCTGCGGCGCCTTTAACGGGCTGCTCGTCACCAGGCTGGGATTGCCGTCGATCGTCGTTACCATCGGCACGATGAGCCTGTTTCGCGGCATCGCCTTCATCGTCCTCGGCGACCAGGCCTACAAGGGCTATCCCCCGAGCTTCGCCTTCTTCGGCCAAGGCTATGTCTGGTGGGTGGTGTCGTTCGAACTGACGCTGCTCCTCGTCGCGGCGGTCGTCTACTGGTTCCTACTACACCGGACGAGCTTCGGCCGCCGCGTCTTCGCCATCGGCAACAACCCGGTTGCGGCGCAGTTTTCCGGCGTGCGCGTCGGCCGCATCAAGTTCATCCTGTTCTGCCTGACCGGCTTGATGGCCGGCATCGCCTCGGTGCTGATCACCTCGCGGCTCGGCTCGACCCGACCGTCGATCGCGCAAGGCTACGAATTGGAAGTCATCACCATGGTGGTGCTTGGTGGCGTCAGCATCCTGGGCGGCGCCGGCAGCATTCTGGGTGTCGTGCTCGCCGCCTTCATCATGGGGCTGGTGACTTTTGGCCTGGGGCTGCTCAACGTGCCCGGCATCGTCATGTCGATCTTCATCGGCCTGCTGCTGATCATCGTCATCGCGCTGCCGATCGTCTGGCGGCGGGTGCGTCGGGAGCGTTTCACCTGATGGCCGAAAAATACGCGTTCAAGATGAAGCTCAATCCGGGCATGAAGGCCGAATACAAAAGGCGCGATGACGACATCTGGCCGTCGCTGGTGGCGCTGTTGAAGCAGGCAGGCGTTTTCGACTATTCGATCCATCTCGACGAAGAGACCAACACCTTGTTCGGCGTGCTGTGGCGGCGTGACGACCACGGCATGGATGAATTGCCGAAGCACCCTGTGATGCAGCGCTGGTGGGCCGAGATGGCCGACATCATGGAAACCAAGCCTGATAACGAGCCGGTGGCGGTGCCGCTGGAAACCATGTTCCATATGGAATGACCCACCACGTCGCCGTCATCGATATCGGCAAAACCAATGCCAAGGTAGCGCTGGTCAATCTCGACGACGTGCGCGAATTCGCGCTGCGCCGCATGGCGAATGCGCCCGTTGCCGACGGTTCCTACCCGCACCACGATGTCGAGCTTTTGTGGTCGTTCATTCTCGACAGCCTCGCCGGGATTAATCGCGAACAGCGCATCGACACGATATCGATCACCGCCCATGGCGCGACGGGCGTGCTGGTGGACGCTGCCGGCGAGCTGGCGTTGCCGGTGCTCGACTATGA
>NZ_RZSW01000472.1:0-5007 GCF_003997375.1 Mesorhizobium sp. M5C.F.Ca.IN.020.29.1.1
CCCCGACGACCGAATGACCTCGGCTGGCGACAACTCGCACGCCAGCCGAGGTCATTCGGTCGTCGGGGAGACCAGCCCAGCGACCGCTGGGCACTCCGATGCGTGTCGAACCGCCGATCAACAACCTTCGGGGGTCTTTTTCACCTGGCCGGGCGCGGCGGTGTTGGCAGCCGTATCCTGCTGGCCCGGAGCGGCCTGCTGAGCACTACCGGTCTGCTGGCCAGGTGCGCAGTCCCTGGCCGAGTTCGGATTGGTGGTGCCGCTGGTGGTGGTCGTGTCGGTGCCCTGATCGTTGGGCGTGTTGGCCCCGCTGGTGGTGGTGCCGGTGCCCTGGGTCGTGCTGGGCACGGTTGTCGTGGTCGAAGTTCCGCCCGTCGAGGTGCCGCTCGAGGTACCGCTCGTCGTCTGGGCAAGGGAAAGCCCGGTCGACACTGCCAGAATTGCCGAGGCCAAGAGTATGCGTTTCATCTTCTTTCTCCGGTTCTGAATGCGCGACATGCGCTGGTAAATCCAACAGGCAGACCGAAGGAGTGTTCCGCCTATGAAGTGTCAACTTTTGTAACTCTGGCCTTACGGCTAGTCTCCGCGCCAGGAGTGCGAAACGAACGGCACTTACTTTATTCGTCCCTCCAGAGCACCCGCACTCGAGCTCACGTGGAGGGAAGCGTCACGATGTTGTCGGGTTTGGAAACGTAGCCACGTTTCGGAGTTCCGTCTGGATAGCCATCAAAGGTCTGGCGGCTGGCAGCAACATCATTCACAAAGTCAGTGCACCACTTCACGACCCCGTGGCGGGTCGATCGATGCGCTGCCGACGGGCGGTGTTACTACTTTGATGCAATGTTGAATTGCAGCCCGCCTATGTTCCGGGCCGCTCTGGATTTGACGCCTTCCGGAGGCTTGTTGACCAAGGTCGGCATGAGCGGTTCGATAAACTGCAACCGGCCATCTCCGGAACTCTTACTTATACTGGAACCCGTTCCCCTTTGCCGCAGCGTGGGTCGGACATTGGAACGAAAGGCGCATTCGCGAATTCTTCCGCTAGATAATTGGAATCGTCGCCCATGAGGCTCGCGACCCTCCACCTTGAAACTGCGAAATACGGCGACGTATATCGCGCCGCACGGCTCGCGCTGTTAAGGCAGCAAATGGTGAGGCATATCAAGCGGACGGACCGCTCGGCGCAGAAAGTCGAGCAAGCGCTGGTCAGGTTGGCTGAAGCCAACGCTCCCGTAGAGCGGCTCGCGCCGCATCAGTAGGGCGTGGCGCTGCAGGATAGATGCCAGGTGAAAGTAATCATGCAGATTTCTCGGACTGAAGTTAACCAGGCGATCACGCCCACCGGAGAGGCAATCCTGCGCGTGATCTTCTGCGGTGAAGGCGGTGACTGCGTCACTGTCGACATGGCTAATGTAGAAGCTGGAAAAATGCGGCCGTCGATCGGGCAAGGGGATATTGGTCCAGCCCGCTACCTTCGAGCTTGCGGCCGACGACTATGATGCCGTGTTTAGAAGCTGCGCGCGAGGAAGCAGTTCGATGCGCCATCGATCTTCTGGTCGACCTTCAGCCCGGCACGGACTATCTTTCAGGTTGGCTCGTGCGCGTGCGAGACGAGAACGGCGAAGTGCTCAACGCCATCGACGTGCAGGAGGCGGAAGCGGCCCGTCAGACAAGACAATGAACCGGCAGCGGCTGGAGGCGGATTGCCAGAGATCCGAGGCTATGGCGGAACTTCCCGGGTCATGCCCACGCCGCTGTAGACGCTATGCATCAACCAGTTGCGACCGAGGCTGATCATGGCCGCCCTAGGCCTGGTACACGGTCCGCTTGGTGAGAACTCCCTACATCTTTGCGTTGACATGCAGCGCTTGTTCGCACCGGGCGGGCCATGGGCCGTGCCGTGGGCGCAGAGGGTGCTGCCGGCCATCGAGGAGCTGGTGGACAGACACCCGGAGCGAACACTGTTCACCCGCTTCATTCCCGCCGCCCGACCCGGCGAAGGACCGGGCATGTGGGCGCGGCATTATCGGCGTTGGGCCGAGGTCACCCTTGCCAACATCGATGCTGGCCTCGTCGAGTTGATGCCATCTTTGGCGCGGTTCGTGCCGCCGGCGAAAGTTCTCGATAAGCATGTCTACTCTCCGTGGACCGAAGGTCGGCTCAACGCGATGCTCACGGGGTCGGGAATCGACACGCTGGTCATCTCCGGTGGCGAGACCGATGTCTGCATCCTGGCCACGGTCCTCGGCGCCATTGACCATGGCTTTCGAACTGTTCTCGTCACGGACGCCATCTGCAGCTCAGCCGATCAGACCCACGATGCGCTGATGGAGCTTTATCGCTCGCGCTTCAGCGAGCAGGTCGAGGCGGTGAGGATCGAAGAGGTTCTGGAGAACTGGCGCTAGTCGAAGGCTCGAGAAGACACGATCATGAGAACCATTTTTCGGGACAACGGGCTTACGATCGTCTTGGTGGCGATGTTCCTGTTCAGCATCGTCGGCATGATCTGGTCGGGCCGTTCTGCCTACAATCAAGACCTTCGTGAGCATGGCTCGGCAGCGATCGGCTTCTTGGCTTATTTGAAAAGCGGCAACTTCCTCTCGGCGCTCTTCGAAAACTGGGAAAGCGAATTCCTGCAGATGTCGGCCTATGTCATGCTAACAGCGATGCTGTTTCAGCGCGGCTCGGCCGAGTCGCGTGATCCCGATGATCCCGACCGGCCCAAGGACGAACTTCCGACCGCTACTGGCAGGCGCAATCCGATCCTGTGGTGGCTCTATTCCTACTCGCTTGGCATAGCGCTGGCCCTGATGTTCATCATCTCCTTTGGCTTGCACTGGTGGGCGAGCCTGACTGCTGCGAACGAGGAAGCGCTGCTGCACGGCGGCAAGGTTCAATCGATAGGAAGCTATCTTCTCGACGCCCAGCTATGGTTCGAGTCGTTTCAGAACTGGCAGTCGGAGTTCCTGTCGACCGCGGTCCTGGTCGTGCTGTCGATTTTCCTGCGCCACAAGGGCTCCCCGGAATCGAAGCCTTCTGGCGCGTCAAACTCCGAAACCGGCGCATAAGTCTCCGCGTGCACCCAACGATCGCTATGCGTCGGCAATCACGCGGTACCGAAAACGGTTGCGAATGTGGTTGTTAAAGAAGCGGCCTTTTAGGTTACGAAGGCGTTTCGGAAGGCCGCATAGGTCTCTGGCGGAACAGCTTTGTAGTCGTAAGGTTTGCCGCTCGTCACGAACCACACCGAGAACCTTGGTCTGCGGATCGTACTCCGTTTGCGGATTGAGGTTGATGGCATGATGTCGGCGCTCTATACGAGCGCCATCGGCATGTAGCGGATGCTCACCGTGTCCTGCCGGAACCGCCGTTCGAGCTCGGCGCGCCGTCTGCGCCAGTCCGGTAAGTCGATCTCCTCCACCCTCACTTCGAAGATGACGATATCATCTTTGCTGGCTACTCGCCATCCTGCCACTGACCTTCCGCGGGCGCCTGCAGGTAGGCCGTAACCCCTTCGAAACAGCTGGCCAGGTCTTCCTTCACAAGGTCGAAATCCTCCCGCCCAAACGGCCGGCCGATGTTGTCCGCGCTGGGAAGCAGGATGTGGACGAGGTGCATGGCGACCGCTCGATGAAAAGCGGTCAACGATTGCAAAGACACCGCGTTCCTTTGCTTGGCCGGGCAATTGACCGATGCGGACGGCATCGGGGCATTCGTCCCCGAGACTGAGCGGGCGGGCGATTTGCGGCCGTCCACCTAGCGCATCAAACCCGCCGCCCGAAGGGCAGCCTCGATCATCTTCTTCACGCCGGGCTGGCCCGATTCCGTGTGAGGCGGGAACTGATGGAGGGCAGCCAAATGTGGGGGCTTCGTCTTCGCATTTTCCATAGCTGGCGCCGGTGACTGGGGTGGTTTCCGTTCGCTGGCGGGCACTTGCGGCCTTGATTTCCGGGAGGCGCTTTCCTCCGTTGCCGCGATCCCCCAGAACTGCGCGATCTCGCGTGTGGAGGCGATGCCGACATCAATCATGTAGGGTCCCGGAGCGCCGAGGCCGTTGCCGAGCGGCGTGCCGTGGCCCATCCCGGCGATCATGTTGATTTCGATCAAGGCCTCTCCCGCGCCGTTACGCCAGACCTGCTTTGCGTGCGGTCCGGCAGCTTCCACGCGCGCCAGTGCTTCTTCAAGCCGGTGGACGCCTCGCCATTGGCCTGCGATCGCTTCCGCGTTGGAAGGCGAAACCGTGTGGTCAGCGGCACCGTGCCAAATCGAAATCCTCGGCCACGGTCCCCGATGATCCGATGCGCGGCGGAGCGCCCGTTGCAGATCCTGTTCCGATGGACCGCCGTGGCCGCGCATGCGATCGAACGCCTCCGGGATTGTCGTTGCGCTGCCGTAGGGCAGGCCGGCAATCAACGCACCGCCGCCAAACACTTCCGGATAGGTCGCCAGCATGGCCGCCGCCATTGCAGCTCCGGCCGAGAGGCCGGTGATGAAGATGCGCCTTCGGTCGAGACCGTGCGTGACGACCATCGTTTCGATCATCTGGCGAATCGAAAGCGCCTCGCCCGAACCACGCTTGGTGTCGCCAGGCTGGAACCAGTTGAAACAGAGGTTCGGATTGTTGCCGCGTTGCTGTTCGGGAAAGAGCAGCGCGAAGCCAGCCTCGTCGGCGAGTTGGGACCAGCCGGAATGATGGTTATAGCCGGCCGCGTTCTGTGTGCAGCCATGCAGCACGACGACGAGCGGGGCGCCCTTGGATAGGTGATTGGCAATGTAGAACTTCGCTCCCAACCCGCCGGGATTGGTACCGAAGTCGGCCAGCGTCTGGAGATGGTCCGACGCGCCGAGGTCGGCGGTATGCGTGGCATGTCGCGCCCGCAACGAGGCGAGGCGGGCGATGGTATCGGAGATTTTTCGCAATGGAGCCGTCCCTGTTGTGACCGCCCCGGAAGACGGCAATCTGTGCAACGCACGCGCAGCAATATCGTTGCTGCACTGCACAATAAC
>NZ_RZSW01000473.1:0-5005 GCF_003997375.1 Mesorhizobium sp. M5C.F.Ca.IN.020.29.1.1
GTCATGGTCAATCTGCAGAATTTCGGCTCGGGCAAGCGCCAGGTCGGCGCCTCGACGATCACGCAGCAGGTGGCGAAAAACTTCCTTTTGTCCTCGGACCAGACCTACGAGCGCAAGATCAAGGAGATGATCCTCGCCTTCCGCATAGAGCAGGCCTATTCGAAGGATCGTATTCTCGAGCTCTACCTTAACGAGATTTTCTTCGGGCTCGGCGCTTATGGCGTCGCCGGCGCAGCGCTCACTTATTTCGACAAGGCGGTGAATGAACTCACCGTGGCGGAGGCGGCCTATCTGGCGGCTTTGCCGAAGGGTCCCTCCAACTATCACCCCTTCAAATATGCCGATCGCGCCATCGAGCGCCGCAACTGGGTCATCGACCAGATGGTCGACAACGGCTACGTCACGCAGGAGGAAGGCGCCAAGGCCAAGGCCGAGCAGCTCGGCGTCAAGCCACGCCGCTCCGGCACCTATCTGTTCGCCGGCGAATACTTCACCGAGGAAGTGCGTCGCCAGATCAGCGCGCGCTACGGCGAGAATGCGCTCTACGAGGGCGGCCTGTCCGTCCGTACGACGCTCGATCCCAAGATGCAGCTCATCGCCCGTAAAGCCATGCAGAACGGCCTGATGAAGTTCGATACGCTGCGCGGCTATCGCGGGCCGGTGAAGACCATCAGCGTATCCGGCGACTGGGGCGTGCCTTTGAGCGAAGTCAAGGGACTGGACGACGTGCCCGAATGGTCGCTCGCCGTCGTGCTCGACAGCTCGGAGAGCGGCCTGTCCATCGGCCTTCGGCCGACCCGGCAGATCTCGGGCGAACTCGTCAAGGATCGCATCGAAGGCACCGTCAGCCGCGACGACATGAGCTTCGCCATGCGCCATGTGGTCGACGGCAAGACCGTCAAGGCCAAATCGCCGGCGGACGTGCTGAAGCCGGGCGACGTTATCTTCGTGCAGAAGAAAGAGGGTACGGACGGGGCCTATATTCTACGCCAGGCCCCCGAGGTGGAAGGTGGCATGATCGCCATGGATCCGCATACCGGCCGTGTTCTGGCCATGGTCGGCGGGTTCTCCTACTCGCAATCCGAATTCAACCGTGCCACGCAGGCCATGCGGCAGCCGGGTTCGTCGTTCAAGCCGATCGTCTATTCGGCCGCCCTCGACAATGGCTATACGCCGGCTTCGGTGATCATGGACGGCCCGATCACCATCAAGAGCGGCAACACGACCTGGACGCCGAAGAACTACGATGGAAGGACAGCTGGCCCGGCGACCTTGCGGTCCGGCATCGAGAGGTCGCGCAATCTGATGACTGTGCGGCTGGCCAACGACATGGGCATGAAGCTGGTCGCCGAATATGCCGAGCGCTTCGGCGTCTATGACCGTCTGGCGCCATATCTGCCGATGGCGCTGGGTTCGGGCGAGACCACCGTGATGCGCATGGTGTCGGCTTATTCGATCATGGCCAACGGTGGCAAGTCGATCAAGCCGACGCTGATCGACCGCATCCAGGATCGCTACGGCAAGACGGTGTACAGGCAGGACGAACGCGGCTGCGAAAATTGCAACGCCGCCGAATGGCAGAACCAGCCTGAGCCGGAACTGATCGACAATTCCGAGCAGGTGCTCGATCCGATGACTGCCTATCAGATCACCTCGATGATGGAGGGCGTCGTCGAGCGCGGTACCGGCGCCACGGTCGCCGAACTCGGCCGCCACATCGCCGGCAAGACCGGAACGACAAACGACGAGAAGGATACCTGGTTCATCGGCTATACGCCCAATCTCGTTGTCGGCCTCTATATGGGCTACGATCAGCCGAAAGGTCTTGGCAAGGGCGCGACCGGCGGCGGCCTCGCCGCGCCGATCTTCAAGGACTTCATGCGCGTGGCACTGGACGGCACGCCCAATGTCGATTTCCAGGTTCCCGAAGGCATGAAGCTGATCGCCATCAATCGCAAGACTGGCATGGCTGCCAACCCAGGCGACCCTGGCGCCTTTATCGAAGCTTTCAAGCCGGGCACCGGCCCCGCCGACAGCTATTGGGTGATCGGCATGGGTGCGGACGGCTCCAACGCCTCTGGCGGCGCGCTGTCGCCACAGGCCAACCAAGCCATCCAGTCCGGCGGCGGCGGGTTATATTGACATAGGACATGGTGTTCTGGGCCGGCTTTCAAGCCGGCCCATTTCGCTTTACAGGTGGCGGTGCCGTCCCTATGTATCGCGCCAACCCAGCTCTGTTTAAGCAACAGCGCCCCATTTTCAGCACAGGACAAAACGACTAGCCATGCGCTCGGAAACGCAGAACATTGTCGACGAAATCAGGCAGGCGATAACCCTGCTGAGGAGGCATCTTTGACTGGGATCAAGCCTTAAAGCGGCTTGAGTACCTTAATGTGCGTGCCGAGGATTCCAGTCTCTGGAACGAACCGCTGGAGGCACAGAAGCTGATGCGTGAGCGCCAGGGCCTCGAGGAAGGCATCGCCGCGGTCAAAGGCCTCACCCAGGCGCTGGAGGACAATATCGGCCTGATCGAGCTTGGCGAGGAAGAGGGCGACGAGAGCGTTGTCGCCGAGGCGGAAGCGGCGATCCGCTCGATGCGCGGCGAAGCAAAGGCCCGCCAGATCGAGACGCTGCTTTCGGGCGAGGCGGATGCCAACGACAGTTATCTCGAAGTCCATGCCGGCGCCGGCGGCACCGAAAGCCAGGACTGGGCCTCGATGCTTCTGCGCATGTACACGCGTTGGGCCGAGCGGCGGCGCTTCAAGGTCGAGGTGCTCGAAGTGCATGACGGCGAAGAGGCCGGCATCAAGTCCGCCACACTGCTGATCAAGGGCCACAATGCCTATGGTTGGCTGAAGACGGAATCCGGCGTTCACCGTCTCGTGCGTATTTCGCCCTACGACAGCAATGCGCGCCGCCACACGTCCTTTGCCAGCGTTTGGGTCTATCCCGTGATCGACGATACGATCGAGATCGACGTTTCCGAATCGGATGTCCGCATCGACACCTATCGTTCGTCCGGATCGGGCGGTCAGCACGTCAACACCACCGATTCGGCGGTCCGCATCACTCATCTCGCCACCGGCATCGCGGTCGCCTGCCAGGCCGAGCGCTCCCAGCACAAGAACAAGGCGAAGGCCTGGGAGATGTTGCGCTCGCGGCTCTACGAGGAAGAGCTGAAGAAGCGCGAGGCGGTGGCGAACGCCACCGAAGCGTCGAAGAGCGATATCGGCTGGGGCCACCAGATCCGCTCCTACGTTCTGCAGCCCTATCAGCTGGTGAAGGATCTTCGCACAGGCGTCGAGAGCACAAGCCCGTCGAGCGTGCTGGACGGCGACCTCGACGATTTCATGGAGGCGTCGCTGTCGCAGCGCATCGAGGGCGGCGCCGGCGAAGTGGTGGCCGATATCGACTGAAGCCCCTACGCCCCAAGCAGCAGGAACATCACGCTAGAGTAACAGGCTCTCATTCTAATTGAGCGGTCGCTTTACGGCTTTGTTTTTCATCCAATTTTCCACAACGACTTCTTCCTTCGGGCTAGATGTTGCAAGCCTGCCGGCGCCTCGCCCGGAACCACTGCGAGCTGAATCTCGTTATCTGCGATCCCATCTGCCGGGGTTGATGAAGTCACTCTCGTCAACCGCGGCAGGCTGGTTCCGGCTGCAGATGTCGGCGCTCGGTTTGCACAGCAATTTCTTGCGCCAACAAAGGAATCAGCCCAGCATCTAAGGCTGGGGGAAAAAGCATTTATGGCCGGACGCGGCGTATCTGCGACCTGACGATCCGGCCACTGGGAAGACACGTTCTGGGAACGGGCAAGCGAAACGCTTGATAACTCGGTGATAGGAACTGCGCCCATGCCCGCTCTCAACACTCGATCGGCCTCAGCCGTCCAGACGGCGTGTCGCCTCCTGAATTCAATCATTGCGGTGGTGGCTCTGACGGCCGCCATCATTGCATCTGCAGCGCCGGCTTTGGCGCACGACGCCACGCCGACTGCAGCGAGGCCGCAAGGCTGGAGTTACCCATTCTCCTGTTGTTCTGGTTACGATTGCCGCGCGGTCTCGCAGACGTCGATCAGCGAACGTCCGGAGGGCTATGTCATCAAGGGGACAGGTGAGGTCGTGGCCTACAGCGATGCACGGATCAAGAATTCGCCCGATGGCGAATATCACTGGTGCTCGGTCGCCGGCGCGAACGACGGAAAGACCATCTGCCTGTTCGTGCCACCGTCTTCGTTTTAATGCTTGTCGCCCAAAAGCTTGCCGAAGGGCCTGAGCCATGGCCTGACCCAGGATGCGCAGCGGTTTTGGGATAACGACAGGCATCAAAAAGATCGAAGCGCGCCCCGCGTCCGACGCGGGCACCTGCTGACAGGCAGTTGTCGGGAACGTCTCTCTATGTTTGTCTTGCCGTGCGGGCGGCAGGCAATCGTGAGGGAGGCGTTCATGACCATAAAGGCAAGCTGCCACTGCAGGGCGACGACGTTCGAAGTTTCGGAAGCGCCGCAAACCGTAACGCAATGCACCTGCTCCTTCTGCTCGAAGCGCGGCTCGTTGTGGGCATACTACACGCCGTCGCAATTCAAGCTCACCAGCCCGCTCAAGAATGTCTCGTTCTACCGGTGGGGGTCGAAAACGATCAAACACGGTTTCTGCGCCACCTGCGGCTGCGGCACCTTTACCGAAACGCCGGACTGGTCGACCGGCAAGCCGGATTTCGACAATCCGAAGATCAGCGTGAACTCGCGTCTGTTCGACGATTTCGACCTCGGCCAAGTCGAGGTCGTTGTCATCGACGGCAAAAATCTCTGGTAACCGATAATCTCTGGTAGCCGATCAAAATCGCGCAATACTGCGGCCGTGGAATTCACCCGGGAAAAGCCATAGGCAGCCGCTTTTCCCGTCCGCTTTTCGCCGCATTTCATGTTACAACGAGCCCGGAAGGGCTGATATGGCGCGCCGTCGGCGCGACGCTTGGAGAGGGACTACCCGATGAAAAAGAC
>NZ_RZSW01000474.1:0-5003 GCF_003997375.1 Mesorhizobium sp. M5C.F.Ca.IN.020.29.1.1
ACGACATTCCCGGCTGGCCATCGATTTCGGCGCAGGGCCTGGTCGACAGGCTGCTTGAGCAGATCGCGCCGTTCAAGCCCGACTTCACCTTCAACCGCATGGTCTCGAGCCTCGAAAAGCTCGAGGACGGCAGCTTTCGCGTCCTCACTGACGAGAACGAGGTTTTTGAAGCCAAGGTTGTGGTTATTGCCGCCGGCGGCGGCTCATTCCAGCCGAAGCGGCCGCCGATCCCGCACATCGAGATTTATGAGGGCAAGAGCGTCTTCTACTCGGTTCGCCGGATGGAGGAATTTCGCGGCCACGACCTCATTATCGTCGGCGGCGGCGATTCGGCGCTCGACTGGACGCTGAACCTGCAGCCGGTGGCCAAGAGCGTGACGCTAGTCCACCGGCGGCCGGAGTTTCGCGCGGCGCCCGACAGCGTCAACAAGATGTACGCCATGCAGGAGATGAAGGAACTGGATTTCCAGGTAGGGCAGGTGGCGGGATTGTCCGGCGCCGACGGCCAGCTTTCCTCCGTGACCATCAAAAGCCCCAGCGGCGATATCGAGGTGCCGTGCACGCGGATGCTGCCGTTCTTCGGCCTGACCATGAAGCTAGGACCGATCGCCGAGTGGGGGCTCAATCTTCACGAGAACTTGATCCCGGTCGACACCGAGAAATTCCAGACATCGGTACCGGGCATCTTCGCCGTCGGCGACATCAACTGGTACCCCGGCAAGCTGAAGCTGATCCTGTCGGGCTTCCATGAGGTCGCCCTGATGGCTCAAGCGGCCAAGCGCATCGTCAGCCCCGGCGAGCGCATCGTGTTCCAGTATACGACCTCGTCGACCAGTCTGCAGAAGAAGCTTGGCGTCGCCGGCTGACGCCCCACTCTTACTCCACGAAAATCGACCTTACCATCTGGCCTGAGCTAACCCGGCAGCCGGCCGTTCTCGATGCGCTCCATGCGATAGCGCAGCAGCCGCAGGATGCGGCTTTCGAAATTGATTGTCTCGACGCGATCGAATTGCATCTGGGCCCGGTCGTGCTTGGCAAGAATAGCGGCGGCGATTTCCGCGGCCTTGGCCTTGGCCTGCTGGCAAGTCTTCTGCGGATAGGTCGCCTTCAGCGCATCCTCGAGGTCGCGGGCATGGTTCTTGGCGATCTCGACATGGCGATCCTCATGGCGCTTGATGTCGGCGGACAATGTATCCCAAAACAGCCTTACGCCCGCATCAGCCTTGCGCGAGCGGCGCCACTCGGGAAGGATCACCTTGACTTTGAGAGTGACGTTGGCGTCAGCAATCGCGCAGGAATTCGATTTTTCTGCATAGCTGATGCGAGTGGTGAACGCCATCTGCGTGGCGCCTGGATGCCGCATCCCTGTACTTTTTACCTGGGGCCCAAGTTTCGTAAGCTGGGTTCCGATATCATCGAGCGTCCTGCCGCCGATGCTAAAGTAGCTATATGTCTTTACCAAACTCGCCGTGCCCGCCGGCAAGGCAGAAAAAGCGAGCATCAGGGCGCAAAGCAGTGATCGTTTCATCATGTTGCCTCTTTGCCCACCATGCGCTACGGCCGCTGCCGGCGCAACGGAATTGATCTTTGGCGGATCACACATGGTTGATGGACAATGACGACACGGCGATGGCAACTGGCGCATGGGCGTCATCTCGACCTCGGCGGCAAAGCGGTGATCGTCGGTATCCTCAATATCACGCCGGACAGTTTTTCCGACGGGGGACTGTTCGTTGCGCCCGAACAGGCGATGGCCCAGGCCCGCCGGATGGTGGAAGAGGGGGCCTCCGTGATTGACGTCGGTGGAGAATCGACACGCCCCGGCGCATCTCCGGTAGCCGTCGAGGAGGAGCAGGCCCGTGTGCTGCCAGTCATCGAGGCGCTCGCCAGGCTTGGCAAGGCGCTGATTTCGGTCGACAGCTATCGCGAGGACACCGCTCGGCTTGCCGTCGCCGCCGGCGCCCATATCGTCAACGATGTCTGGGGCCTGCAGCGCGAACCGGGCGTCGCGCGGGTCGCTGCCGAGACCGGCGCCGGGCTGGTCATCATGCACACCGGACGTGACAGGCAAAAACTGCCCGACGTTATCGAGGATCAGTTTTCCTTCCTTAGGAAGTCACTGGAAATCGCCCGGCAAAGCGGCGTTGCCGACGACCAAATCGTGCTCGATCCGGGCTTTGGCTTCGCCAAGGAAACAGCGGAGGAAAATCTCGACCTGATGGCACGGTTTTCCGAACTTGATGCCTTGGGCTTTCCGCTGATGGCGGGTACATCGCGAAAGCGCTTCATCGGCGTCGTCACCGGCCGCGACGCCTCGGCCAGAGGGGCCGGAACAGCGGCGACGAGCGTTATCCTGAGACTCAAGGGCGCGCAGCTTTTTCGCGTCCACGATGTCGCAATCAATGTGGATGCGCTGGCGCTTGCGGATGCTATGCTGGCCCGTGAAACCACCGCATAGGCTCGAAAATCAAAATCGATTTTCGGAAAGCAGGATGCGTAGATTGAAAGCGTTGGAGCGTAGTTTTTGCGTCCAAGTGGATGCACGTGGCTCTAATCGAGCGGGACGCTGAGCGATGTATGTCATCCGCATGAAGAACTGCGCCTTCTTCGCCCGGCACGGCGTGCTGGACGAGGAGGAGACGCTCGGCCAGCGTTTCTATGTCGACGCTGCGCTCTCCGTCGAACCCGGCCGCGCGCTGGTCGATGATTCCATCGAGGATACCGTCCACTATGGTGTCGCCTTCGGAGTGATCGAAAAGATCATAACCGGCGAGAGGCGTTTTCTGATAGAAGCGCTGGCGCTGGAGGTGGCCCGGGCGCTGACGGCTCGGTTTCCTCAGATCAAAAAGGCCGAGATCACCGTGCGCAAGCCGAATGCGCCAGTACCCGGTGTGCTCGATCATGTCGAGGTGACCGTTGTCTGGCCAGAATAACACGGTTTACCTCAGCCTTGGCGGCAATCTCGGTGACCCGGCAAGGTCGATGGGCGCTGCGCTGCGTATGCTGGACGCTGACGAGAACGCGCGAGTCGTTGCCGTCTCCTCGCTTTACCGCACGCCGCCTTGGGGCAAGCTCGACCAGCCGGATTTTCTCAATGCGGCTGCCGAAATTTCGACTGTGCTCGCACCACACGCATTGCTAGATCTCTGTCTCGACGTCGAGCGCAGACTGAAGCGGGTGCGCGAGGAGCGCTGGGGTCCACGGCTGATCGACATCGACATTTTGGTGTTCGGCGATCGGATTATCCACGAATCCGGGCTGGAAGTGCCGCATCCGCGCATGCTGGAGCGCGCTTTCGTTCTGGCGCCGCTGGCCGAGATCGCGCCTGACCTCACCGTCGACGGCAGAAGTGTGGCGGAGCGGCTTGCCGCGCTCGATAGCGCCGGCATCGAGCGACTGCCGTCTGGCCGGGATTGGTGGCTGACCTAAAGCATCGGACCAACACCTCTAACCAGTTTTGGCTCCGATGCACTGAGCTCAGCCGGAAAATCCGCCCCCGTCGAGGAACACCTGTTCCTCAGGCGTCGTCTCGCGGCCAAGCATCCTGTTTCGATGCGGAAAGCGGCCGAAGCGCTGAATGATCTCCAGGTGCTCGACCGCATATTTCAGATAGGATTGGGCTTTGGCGGTAAAAAGGTCCATCGATTTGAGCTGGTCGGCGAGTTGCTCCGAATGCTCATACGGCAAATAGAGGAAGGCGCGCAGGTCTTCGTCGAGCGCCAGATCCTGGCCGGCGGCGGTCGCCTTTTCGGCAAAATGCCTCGCCAGCGGGTCGGTTGCATACATATGGCCGGTGCCGCGAAAGCAGTTTCGCGGGAACTGGTCGAGCAGGATCATCAGTGCCAGTGAGCCTTCGGCATGCTCCGACCAGTCATCGCATTCACGCCGTGCGGCAGCGTAGTGCAGGTCGAGAAACCGGTTGCGGAACTCCGCGTCGAAGGCGTCATTCTTTTCGAACCACGCATCTTTCCCGGCGTCACGCCAGAATCTGGTGACGGAGAGCGCACGTTCGTCCAGTTCGGTCATCTGTTTGCTCCAGGTATTTAGTCCGCAGGCTCGGATTTGTGCAGAACGCCGGCGGTTTCTTCATTGAGCGCCTGACCGGTGCGGCGCGGCTGGCTGAGCGGTGTCGGAATGGGCGTGCCGATATTGCCCTTGAGGAAGCGCGCTCCGGCGCGAACGCCTTCGGCGAGCTGCAACTCGAAACGGGCAGCATCGCGGCGGCGGACATCCTCGATCACCTCGGCGACTTCCGCCGGGTCGACGCCCAGCGCTTCTAGTGTGGAGCCGCCGAAGACAAGCGCCGATTCGAAGGTTTCGCGAATCTGGAAATCGACGCCGGCACGGATCAGCTGCAATGCGGTTCCGCGGTCGAAGGCGCGTGCCAGCACGGTCAGCAGGGGAAACTCCGCCTTGATGAGCTCTGCGATCCGGACGGCGACATCTGGCTTGTCGACGCAGATCAACACGGCGCGCGCGCGGCCGGCGCCTGCGGCACGCAGAATGTCCAGCCGCGTGCCGTCGCCATAATAGACCTTGAAACCGAAATCAGCTGCCGCCTGGATCATCTCGACCTCATTGTCGATGATCGAGACATCGATCCCGCGCAACAGCAGCGGCTGGCTGGCGATCTGGCCGAAGCGGCCGAAGCCGATGATCAGCACGCTGCCGGTAAGGCCATCGGCGATGTCGACGCCTTCGAGCGACTGCTCGTCGCGCGGCGTCAGATACCGCAATGCCAGAATGGCCAGCGGTGTCAGCACCATGGAGATGATGACGATCGCCGTCAGGGTCGCGTTAGCCTGGCTGTCGATGATGCCGACTACCGCGGCGGCCGAATAGAGAACGAAGGCGAATTCGCCGCCTTGCGCCATGAAGACGGCACGCTCGAGCGCTTCTCGATGACTGGTCTTGAGTATGCGGGCGACGAGGTAGATGCCGATCGCCTTTATCACCATGTAGGCGACGACGTAGATGGTGACAAGGCGCCAGTTCTGGACGAC
>NZ_RZSW01000475.1:0-5000 GCF_003997375.1 Mesorhizobium sp. M5C.F.Ca.IN.020.29.1.1
GTGCCGCGCACGACTGATCTGATCAAGGCTCTTTCCTATTCCTCTGCGTCGGCAACGACGTCGGATTTCCTGGATGTCTGGGCATGCGGATTGCGCGCATGGAACAGGTCGAGATCGGCTTCGATGCGATCGAGCAGATTGTTGCGCACCATGTCGTAGCCAAGCTCGATCGCGGCCGCGAAGCCGTCCGAATCAGCCCCGCCATGGCTTTTCACCACGATGCCGTTCAGACCCAGGAAAACACCGCCATTGGAGCGGCCGACGTCCATCTTTTCGCGCAGGCGATCGAAGGCGCCCTTGGCAAATATATAGCCGATCCTGGCCATCAGCGTCCGGTCCATCGCGGCGCGCAGGTAACCGGCGATCTGTCTTACCGTGCCTTCCGCCGTCTTCAGCGCGATGTTGCCGGCAAATCCTTCGGTGACGACCACGTCGACCGTGCCCTTGCCGATGTCGTCGCCCTCGACGAAACCATGGTAGTTCATCGAGGCCATGTTGGCCTCGCGCAACATGCGGCCCGCTTCCTTGACCTCTTCCTGGCCCTTGATCTCCTCGACGCCAACGTTGAGCAGACCGATGCTCGGCCGTTCGATGCCGAACACCGAGCGCGCCATGCCGGTGCCCAAAATGGCGAAATCAACCAGTTGATGCGCATCCGCGCCGATGGTGGCGCCGACGTCCAGCACCACGCTTTCGCCGCGCAACGTCGGCCAGAGCGCCGCGATCGCGGGACGGTCGATGGTCGCCATGGTGCGAAGGCAGAATCTCGACATCGCCATCAGCGCGCCGGTGTTGCCGGCCGAGATGCAGGCGTCGGCAGTGCCTGCCTTGACCGCCTCGACCGCTTTCCACATCGACGACTTCCAGCGGCCATGGCGCAGCGCCTGGCTCGGCTTGTCGTCCATCCTGACTGCTATGTCGCAGTGGATGAACTCGCTCACTTCCGCCAGCTTGGGGAGTTTTGCGAGTTCGGGGCGCACCGCCTCCTCGCGACCATAGATGACGAAGCGGATGTCGGGACGCCGGGTCGCGACCGTCATGAGCGCCGGGATGACCACGCTTGGTCCGTGATCGCCGCCCATGGCATCGATGGAAATCCTGATCACGCGGTGTTCATCTCACAGTTTGCTTGAGCGAGCGCCTGGCGCTGGCAACGGTTTGGGGCTCGCGAAGGTTCGGCGAAAATAGCGTTTTTGGGCTGCCGCACAACCGGCTTTCTCCGATTGGGTCGGGTTTTCAGGATTTTCCGAGCAGGGAACGCAGCTGTTGCTGGAATTCGCTTTCCGCAGTCCCGGCATCGTCGGCAGCCTCCATCGAAACGCCTTGCTTGCGCGGATAGGGATCGATCGCCAACCCAAAGAACTGTTCGGCGAGCGCCCCGACGTCAATCGAATTGCCGGAAAACGTTTCAGGACTGTCCGGCCCTTCGGCATCAAGCATTATCTCGCCGCCGCCCTCGAAACCAAGCCGCCCGAGCTTGGACTGCTCCGGCAGAAACAGTGCGTCGACCGCCTCGTCGATATGCGCCTCGACCGGGTCGAGGGAGACGACGCAGGCTTGGGTGATATCGGCCTCGACGCGGCCGCTGACCTTGACGCCGTTGCGCTTCCATGGCGCCACCAGCAGTTCGGCGCGGTAGTTCTCGACCGAGAGCAACCCGTGCTCGCCCGCCAGCGCGGCGCGCTGCGCGGCGTCAGCCTCGATCACCACCGGCAGTCCCTTTTGCGGCAGCCGGGCGACATTGGCCACGAAGGACACGGGGCTCTGGTGAGCGGGGCTCTGGGAATCGGCGTGTTTCATCTTATCCTTAGATAGTCTTGGCGACGGGGAATGCCACCGTGCCGGAAACAATCGATTCGGTCGCCTGTTCCGCGAGTCGCCTGGAGACATCGGCGACGTAGCCGGCCAGATGCGTTGCTTGCGGCCAAGCGCCGGTATCGGGCCGGACATTGCGGGCAAGGGCAGCGACGAGTGCATCATGGTCGTTTCGTTCCACCGCATCGTCATAGGCGGCGGTGCGGCCATAAAACATCTTCGCCAGTTTCTTCATGCGCTTCGGCACACCGACGTCGCCGATGCCCAGTTCCCGCAGTGAATGCTCGACATCCATGAAGAATTCGTCGATCAGCACCTGCGCGACCTCCCCGGCAACACCGCCCTCGCCGCGCAGCCGGTGCTGGAACAGGAACATGTGCAGCGACAGCATCTCGAAGCGGCCGAGCGGCGTGTCCGGTACATTCCAGTCGGAATAAAACACAGTTTGCCGCGCCGCTGCCACGATTTGTGCGTAAAGCGCCTCGGTGATAGCGCGGTTGGCGTGACGTTCGCGACCAAAAAGGCGCTGGAACATTGAGGGTGGTCTCCCGGGGACCGTTTGTTGAATTGGCCTTGTTGCATCGGCGAGCAAGCTGGTTTACCGGTTTTGCGGCCCAGCGCAAGTTGCGGCCAGCTAATGGAGTTGTAGTTGCGCGCGCTGAAATTCAAGTCGAGTTTTCTGCCCAGGTCCGCTTTGTCCAGGTCCACCCGCGCGGTCTCGCTGCTGGTGGTTGCTTCGGCGCTTTCCGCCTGCAACTCGTCGAAGATGATCGGTGATCTCAATCCGAGCGAGACGCTGACGCAGGGCTACGTCATCGACCAGCAGGCGATCGACCTGGTGCCGGTCGGCTCGAGCCGCGAACAGGTGCTTCTGGCGCTCGGCACCCCGTCGACGAAGGCGACTTTCGACAACGAGGCCTTCTACTACATCTCACAGACGCGCAAGCGTTACGTCGCCTTCGACAAGCCGAGGCTGGTCGACCAGAAGGTGCTGGCGGTCTATTTCGGCGAGGACGGGCGCGTTACCCAGATCGCCAATTACGGCCTGAAGGACGGCAAGGTGTTCGACTTCATCTCAAGGACCACGCCGACCGGCGGCAAGGACCAGAACTTCCTCAGTCAGATCATCAACGGCGCCAGCAAGCTGGCGCCCGGCCTCCCCGGCGGCGGCGGCAGCTCGCTCGGCGGCACCTGATCCATCCCGACAGGATCGGCTTTTCATCCTTCCTTTTGCTTCCCTGGAAGCAGCAACATCTCAGGCGACCGAAAACCCGCGGGAGCGATCCTGCGGGTTTTTGTTTTTGAGACAGCAAGCCATCATCGCAGCTGCGGGCCGCAGACGCCTGAACGCGAGCTTTGGAGCCGTCACGGCATCAATGCCCTGATGCTGTATGTCCAAAATAGAAGAACCCGCGGGATAGCTCCCGCGGGTTCGGTTCTGGATTTCGGGCCCGGAACAGCCGAGCGGCCTCAGCCGTGCGCGAGCACGGCCAACAGCAGCAGGGCGACGATGTTGGTGATCTTGATCGCCGGGTTGACAGCCGGACCGGCGGTGTCCTTGTAGGGATCGCCGACCGTGTCGCCGGTCACCGAGGATTTGTGCGCCTCGGAACCCTTGAGGTGCTTGATGCCGTCCTTGTCGGTGAAGCCGTCCTCGAACGATTTTTTCGCGTTGTCCCAGGCGCCGCCGCCAGAGGTCATCGAGATGGCGACGAACAGGCCGTTGACGATGACGCCGAGCAGCGAGGCACCAAGTGCTGCAAAGGCGGACGCCTTCGAGCCCGAGAGCAGCAGCACGCCGAAATAGACGACCAACGGCGCCAGCACCGGCAGCAGCGACGGAATGATCATTTCCCGGATCGCCGCCTTGGTCAGAAGATCGACCGCACGCGCATAGTTCGGCTTCGACGTGCCGGCCATGATGCCCGGATCCTCGCGGAACTGCTTGCGCACCTCTTGGACGATGGCGCCCGCCGCACGGCCGACGGCGGTCATGGCGATGCCGCCGAACAGATACGGAATCAGACCGCCGAAGATCAGGCCGGCGACGACGTAAGGGTTGGAGAGGTCGAAAGAGACTTCGCTCATACCCTGGAAGTAAGGATATTTGTCGCTATTGGCGGCAAAGAACTTCAGGTCGTTGGAGTAGGCCGCAAACAGCACCAGCGCGCCGAGACCGGCCGAACCGATGGCGTAACCCTTTGTCACCGCCTTGGTGGTGTTGCCGACGGCGTCGAGCGCATCGGTGGACTGGCGCACTTCCTTGGGCAAGCCGGCCATTTCGGCAATGCCGCCGGCATTGTCGGTGACCGGGCCGAAGGCGTCGAGCGCAACGATCATGCCGGCAAGGCCGAGCATCGTGGTGACTGCGATCGCGGTGCCGTAGAGGCCGGCGAGCTGGTAGGTCGATATGATGCCGCCGACGATGACGATCGCCGGAAGTGCCGTCGATTCCAGCGAGACCGCAAGACCCTGGATGACATTGGTGCCGTGACCGGTGACCGAAGCCTGGGCGATGGAGTTCACCGGGCGCTTGCCGGTGCCGGTATAATATTCGGTGATCACCACGATGAGGCCGGTCACCGCGAGACCGATCAGGCCGCAGATGAACAGGTTCGTGCCGGTGATGGCTATGCCGGCGACCGTTCCGATCTCGCCCCAGCCCAGCGTTGCCGAGGTGGCGATGCCGAGGCCGACGATCGACAGCAGGCCGGTGACGATCAGGCCCTTATAGAGCGCGCCCATGATCGAGCCGTTGGAGCCGAGCTTGACGAAGAAAGTGCCGACGATGGAGGTCAGGATGCAGGCGCCGCAGATGGCCAGCGGATAGAGCATCGTGGCACTGAGAACGGCGGTGCCGCCGAAGAAGATGGCGGCGAGGACCATGGTGGCGACCACGGTCACCGCATAGGTCTCGAACAGGTCGGCGGCCATGCCGGCGCAGTCGCCGACATTGTCGCCGACATTGTCGGCGATGGTGGCCGGATTGCGTGGATCGTCTTCCGGAATGCCGGCTTCGACCTTGCCGACGAGATCGCCGCCGACGTCGGCGCCCTTGGTGAAGATGCCGCCGCCGAGACGGGCGAAGATCGAGATCAGCGAGGCGCCGAAGCCGAGCGAAACCAGCGAGTCGATGACGACACGGTCGTTTGGCTGAAGGCCCATGAATTGGGTGAGGATCAGGT
>NZ_RZSW01000476.1:0-4993 GCF_003997375.1 Mesorhizobium sp. M5C.F.Ca.IN.020.29.1.1
AAGCTCGGCCGGATGAGGGGTGTTCCAGCTTGACGAATACCCCTCATCCGTCGCCTTCGGCGACACCTTCTCGCACAGGGGGAGAAGGGAGCGTCGGCGCATCTCAAGCATTCCACAGGCCCTTCTTCTTCAATTCCTCCATCTCGCGCACCGCGCGGTCGCGCAGGCGGGTGTCGCGGATCAACTTGGTCACCGCCGCGTCGTCGGACTTGTCGGAATAGCGGAATTCCGAGTCGGCGTAGCGGTTGACCTCCTGCATGACCATATCCATCGAGAACGGGCCGCGCAGTTCCTCGATCATCGCCTTCTTGTCGTCGTAGCCCTTGTGCATGAAGAGTTCCGGCTTCTCGAACCATTCGTCCGGCAGCTCGATATCCATGGCGCGCATCTTGATCGCATCGGTGACGTTCTTGATGGCGCGGCCGGTGAAGCGCGGCTCGGCCTCCTTGATCATGTGCAGATAGGTGCCGATGTCGGCCATCGATTTCGGTGCGCCGTTCTCCTTCATGTAGCGCTCATAGACCTTCATCAGCCCGTCTTCCTTGGGCTTTTCATGCTCTTCATAGGCTTCCATCACCGCGCGCTGGATTTCCTGGGCGGCATAGAGCTTGTGGTCTCCGAGCGGGATCTTGTGGTTCTTGCCGGCGAGCAGCACGAAAATGTCGATGTAGTCGTCGCGCGTTTGTGGCCCATCGACCAGCCAGCGGGCGCCGGCGCGCTGGCGCAGCGCGTCGTCGACGTTTTCGGGATAGTTGGAGAACATGCCGAAGGAGCAGTTGCCGCGCACCACGGTGCCGGCACCCGCAAACGCGTCCATCAGGACACCGGTGATTTCCTGCTGGCCTGCCGAGGCGCGATCGTCGGAGCGGCGTGCCGCCACCTGATCGATATCGTCGATGGTGCCGAAGCCGATGACGCGCGGGTTCAGCACATTGTTGATGAACTGGCGGCAGTTCTGGCCCGACTTGCCCTGGTAGGAGGAGATCTGGTCGACGCCGAAATTCTCGTAGGCGAAGGGATAGCCGGCGACCTGACAGTAGCCGTTGACGAGACCGGCGATCATCTGGATCAGCGTCGTTTTTCCGGTGCCGGGCGCGCCGTCGCCGATGAAGGTGAACAGGAAGCCGCCGAGCTCGACGAACGGGTTCAGCTCGCGCTCGAAATCGTAAGCCATCAGCATCTTGGCGAGCTTCACCGACTGGTACTTGGCGATGTGGTTGCCGACGACCTCTTCCGGCTTTTTGAAGGTCATTACCAGCGGCTTCGACCGCTTGCCCGGCGCGACGTCGAAGCCGTCAAGGGTGAAGTCGTCGACGTCGATGCGGATATGCGCGTTCTCGAACGGACCTATGCCGTCGAAGCGGCCCTTTCGCGCCAAAAGCCCGTCGATGGCGACACGGGCGAAGGCGCGCGCCCGGGTCATCAGATCGGCGTCGTCCTTCGCGCCTGATATCGCCCTGTCGAGGCCGGCCACGATCGACTTCACCGCATCCTGCGGCGTGTCGAACAAGAAGTCCGGCTCGGGCGTGTCGTTCGGCGCCTCGCCGTCGCTGTCGATCAGCTGGAACAGATAGGAGGCGAGGCTGAAGGCCGAAATATAGGCCGAAGCCGACAGCAGTTTCTTGAAGGTGGCGGCTTCGTCGCCTTCGAGCGGCGCGCGAGCGTTTTTCGCTTGCAGGCTTTCGAGGTCGGAGCCTTCGGCGAAGACGTCTGAAATGGCCAGTGCGATCGCCAGCCCGCGCCGGGTGCGAAACAGCAGCATGTGCTGCGCAATGCTCAGCAGCTGGTCGTCGGGATGGACGGCGGCGACGGTCTTGGAAAGCTCGACCTCGCGCGTGCGGCGAACCGAGCCGACCGAGACGGTCGAGACGAAGCGGCGGTTGGTGCCGGCCAGCCCGGTCCCGGATTCCCGCGACGGGTCCTCGAGCACGACGATGCGGGTGATGAAGCTCTGCGCCGTGGCGCGGTGCTTTTCGATTGCCGCTTCCGAGATCGTGGTCAGGCCGGTGTCCATGAAGGATGCTCCGCGGTTTGACGGTCAGACGTCACTGATGACCTGTCCCTTGGACAGGATGTGGACCTTGTAGCCGGAAAAGATCTTCTGCGCCTCGCCGGCGGCGTAGAGCGCCTGATAGGCCTCATGCGGGATCAGCGCATGCTTCTCGTAGCTCGACACGCCCTGCCGCGCGGCCTCGAGATCGTCGGTGTCGATGAAGAATTCCTGCGTCGTCTTCTCGCTCGAAAATAACCCCTTGCGGCCGGGCTTTTCGGCCTTGGAGTAGACCTCCTGGATGGTCCAGGTCAGCAGCCAGGCGTTTTCCGGTTTGCGCACCTTGTCCAGAACGTCGCTGACCGTCGAATTGTTGTCGGTGATCCCGGCGGAATAGAACGGGCCGAGCACGACGCGGCGCAGTTGCTTGGGGTGGAGTTGCTCGAAATCCTTGTCGAGGTTGACGGCGATCGTCGCCGGCGACAGCGTATAGGCGGAATTCTTCTCGGTGAAGTCGTCGAAGCGGTGGGCTAGCTCGGGATTGAGCAGGCCTTCGACGGGGAGCGGAATGTCGATCTTGTCGTTGAGCTTGCCGTTGCGGTCGACAAGCTGCCCGATAATCTCTTCGGAGGAATCCTCGACCGTCACCATGTAGACCAGCGGCAGGTTGGCGCTGCCGTCGAAGGCGGCCCAGTGGACGAGGTAGTAGGGCCGCCCGGTCTTCGGATTGACCGAGACTTTTGCCGTCTGCGCCAAGGTGAACGGCCCGAAGGTCGTCTCGCTCCTGACACCCTCCAGATAGAGCCGTTCGGCCATCGACTTCTGCAGCGCTTCGGGGAATTCCTTGTGGCGCAGGATGAAGTCGGCCATTTCCTCGCGCAACTCGTCGGCCAGCGGTATGTTGGCGAGACGCGTATCGGCCTGGCGGCGATCGTTCTCAAGCTCGAGCACGTTCTGGAAGACCGGAAAGCCGCTTTCGGCGCGCGAAATTCGGAACGTCTCCATGAAGCCCAGCCGGTTGCGCCAGCAGGAAAAGGAGTTGTCGAGCCGCGCAATATATTCGGCGACGATCTTGGCGACAATGCCGTGCCGGTAGAGCGGCGAGCGATCGTCGCGCATGAACACTTCGAGGCCGCTGAGTGCCGCCGTGATCGCCGAGAAATAGCGCGTTGCCGCTTCGTTTTCGGGGATCATGCAGCCAGCCCTTCGGAGCGATGCGAGTGCAGCAATTATGACTGCACGTAGTTTGCGGCATTGTGCTTCTTCAGCACGTCGTCGAAGCGGCGGGCAAAGGCATCGTCGGCCAGCTTCTTGCGGCGCTGGATGTCGGCGGTCGCCACCATGTTCTTCTCGTGCATCTCGAGAAGATCGCCGATGTGCTTCTGCGAGGCCGCGCCGATGCCGGCCATGGTCTCCTCGGCGGTGTTGTCGACCTGGCTGCCCAGCGTGTTGATCTTGTGGGCGACGTCCTGCTGGGCGGCGGTCTTCAGCGAATCTTCCAGCGCCTTGTAGAGCACGATGCGCTGCTCGGTATCGATGGTCAGCTTGTTGATCAGCGTCGACTGCGCCGCGATCTGGTTGTTGAGCGAATCGACGAAGGTCTGGAACATCGACGTGTAGCGCTCCAGCGTCTGGCTTTCGGCCAGCAGTTCCTGCTCCTTGGCCTGCTTCTCGTTGTACTCCGTGGCCAGTTTCGAACGTTCGCCTTCGAGCTCGGTGCGCTCCTTCTGGCTGGTCGAGGCGGCGATCTTGTTCTCGATGTCGAGCAGCATCGGATTGAGCTCCTCGATGCGCTTCTGCACGGTCTCCAGATTGGACATGGTTGCCTTGCGGCGCTCGATCACCTGCGACAGGCTGGCCTCGGAGGTCTTGTAACGCTGGTCGAGGATCTGCTTCTGCGCCTTGAGGATGCCGACAATGGTGTCGGATTTCGCCAGCAGCTCCTGCAGATTGCCGGCCAGCGACATGTTGCGGACGCGGTCGGTGCGCATGCGTTGCTTGCTCTGGTCGGAAAATATACCAACGAAGCTTTCCCAGCCGGTGTAGTTCTTCATGCTCTCGAATTCGGCGCCGAAGACGTTGGTGGCGTCCTCCAGCCCGATGATCAGGTCGGCGATGTTGCCTTCCATCACCTTCTGCTGCTTCAGCACATCCTCGATGCGGGCGTTCTCGAGGTCGAAATTGGCGTCGCCGATCTTCTTGTCGGTCTTGGCGAGCGTGTCGAGCACCGTGCCGGACTGCTCGATTTTGGTGCGCATGTCCTGCACGACCTGCTTGGTCTTGGCAATTTCGGCATCGAAATTCTGCAAAGTCGCCATTGGGGCCTCCCGCTTCGGCATTTGTTCGTGTCGCGAACCGCCGGAATATATGTGCGGCATAGGGGGAAGGGAAGGCGGAAGATTAGGAGTTTGCGAAGGATAGCGCCGAAACCCGACACAAAAAACCCGCCTCGGCGGCGGGTCGTTGGCGCGATCAGCACCATGCCCAAACCAATAGCATAACTGCCGTCGCAAAGCAACGAAGCTCACCGATCGCAGTTTTCCTTGCCGCAGTTCTTCCCCCTCTGTCCTGGCACCGTTCGATCCATGCGCACGCAACGCGGAATAGCGCTGGTCAGGCTTTGGTGAAGCCGATGAAATCGTCGGGCGCGACGCGGCCCATTTCTTCTTCCCAATGGCGGCGGCAGAGCGAGACATAGACATCCTTGCCGATCGCCACCTGTTCGCCCTGTCTCGCCACCTTGCCGTCCGCGCCGAGGCGCACGACCATCGTCGCCTTGCGGCCGCAGCGGCAGATGGTGCGCACCTCGCGTAGATGGTCGGATATCGCCAGAAGCGCGCGCGAGCCGGAAAACAGCTTGCCCTGGAAATCCGTGCGCAGGCCGTAGCACATCACCGGAATGTTCAGCCGGTCGGCAATGCGGGCAAGCTGCCACGCCTGCTCCTCCTCGAGGAACTGCGCTTCGTCGACGAAGACGCAATGCACGGTCGTGTGGTCGTGATG
>NZ_RZSW01000477.1:0-4990 GCF_003997375.1 Mesorhizobium sp. M5C.F.Ca.IN.020.29.1.1
CCCGGCACGCTCAGCGTCGAGATGACCGCCACCTGCGAGGAGCCGACGCTGTGCAACCTCACCCAGCATTCCTATTTCAACCTGGATGACGGCGGCGCCGGCGATATCCTCGACCACCGGCTGATGCTGAACGCCGGCGCCTATCTTCCGGTCGATGGCGACCTGATTCCGACCGGCGTCGTGAAGCCGGTCGATGGCACGCCGTTCGATTTCCGCCAGGCGCGGCCGCTTGCGCATGGAGAGCGAGGGCAAGCAGCTCACCTACGACCAGAATTTCTGCCTTGCCTCGATGCGTGGGCCGCTCAAGCTGGCATCATGGGCGCAAGGCGCAAATTCCGGCGTCGAGATGGAGCTCTGGACCACCGAGCCGGGCGTTCAGCTCTATACCGGCCAGTATCTGGCGCCGCCTTCGCCGGGGCTCGAAGGACGTCGTTACAAGGCTTTTTCGGGCTTTTGCCTGGAGTCGCAGGTCTGGCCGGACGCGCCGAACCGGCCGTATTTCCCACAGGCCACGCTATGGCCGGGCCAGATCTACCACCATGTCACGGAATACCGGTTCCGACTGCCTGGCGCCTGACACGGAAGTCGGGTGGTACCGGTTCTTGCTGCGCTACCTCCGGTTCGGACAGGATCGTGCGCAAGTTCAAAGGCCGTCGTTTGCGTTCCGATTGGACGCGCGACGCTCTCGGATCGGAACCCAATCACTGTCAGCGATCGAGTTCGGACCGTTCTCGAACATTTGAAGCCGATGGCCGGGACGAGGCAAGTTGACCCGAAAGCGACCTTCGTAGGTCGGGCCGGAACGTCTGCAAAAGGGACAATCCAATTTATAGCACGCGATGGCAACAACCACTTAGCACCCAATTTTGTTGAGAACCTCGGCAAGCGCGAGCGCTTTAGCCATCAACTAACCCGCGCAGGGATATGGCAAATCCAGGTAGAAGCCTAATCAACGACGAGACGAGTGCGCTGTATGACCAGCCAAGATATCTACGCTCGCGGAAAGGACTGTCGGCGTTGCCGGGATTGGCGTAAACTACTCGCTTGGGGTGTCATCCATGCACCGTATCATCACAGTGGCTTTTGTGGCGCTCGCGGTCGCGCTTAACTGTCCTGCGCAGGCGGAGGTGCTGATCGGGGTCGCAGGCCCGATGACCGGAAAGCTTGAGTGGACTGGCACGCAATTGAAGCGCGGCGCAGAGGTAGCTGTGGCCGACATCAATGCAGCGGGCGGCGTTCTAGGCCAACAGGTGCGGCTCATCACGGTCGACGACTTCTGCGATCCCGAGCAAGCAGTGGCTGCTGCCCAAAAGCTGGTGGCTGACGGTGTAGTGTTCGTCGTCGGGCACTACTGCTCTGGAGCCTCGATCCCAGCTTCGAAGGTGTACGAGGCGGCGGGAATTCTGCAGATTTCGCCATCCTCGACCAATCCGATGTTGACCGAGCAAGGTCGCGCCAACGTTTTCCGCGTCTGCAGTCGCGACGATGCGCAGGGCTTCGAGGCCGGCAACTACTTGGCCGATCATTGGAGCGACAAGAAGATCGCGATCCTTCACGACAACACGACCTATGGGAAGGGTCTCGCCGATGAGACAAGAAAGCAGTTGAACAAGCGGGGCGTGACCGAGACAATCTATGATGGCTACGCTCCCGGGAAAGACGACTACTCGGCCGAGATCAGTAGGCTACAGGGGGCGGATATCGCCGTGCTTTAAATGGGAGGGTATCATACCGAGGCTGCGCTTATGGTCCGTGCGGCGCGCGACCGGGGCTACTCGCTTCAGCTGATCTCGGGTGACGATACGGCGACCGAGGCGTTTGGGCTCATTGCCGGCCCTGCCGCCGAGGGCACGCTCTTCACCTTTGTCCCCGACCCACGTCGAAATGCCGAAGCGGCGCAAGTCGTCGAACGATTCCGTGCCGAGAACTTCGAACCAGATTCCTGGACGCTGCATAGTTACGGTGCCGCCCAGACTTGGGCGCAGGCGGTCGAGAAGGCAGGCTCACTAGAACTCCAAGCCGTGATTGCGTCGCTGCGGAGCAATCAATTTGATACTGTGCTGGGCCGTATGGACTTTGATGACAAGGGCGACCTCACTGTTCAGAGTTGGGTTTGGTATGTTTGGAAGGGCGGCGAATACGTGCCGTTGGAGTAACGGACCACCGAGCTGGCGGATCGCATTGAGCCAATCTGTGCAGATCTTATTGGCCGCGCCAGCTGAATCAACGCGTCGCCGCAATGCTTAAGCGTCTCGGCATACGCGGCCGCCTGTTGCTCGCTTTTTTCGGTATCAGCACCTTCGCGGTGCTCGCGACAGCAGCCGCTCTTTATGCCTTTCTCGAGGTGGGGGAGGTTGTCGACCGCATCACCAAGGACCGAGTGCCGTCGGCGCTCGCATCCCTCCAGCTGTCGCGGCAGGCCGAGCGGGTCGCCGCCACTGCGCCCGCCGTACTTGCTTCGACCAGCAAGGCTCAGCATAACGAGGTGTCGGCTGCGATCGCGGCCGAGATGACGCGCCTAGAGGAACTGCTTGCCGCTCTCAAAGGCGCCAAGCCTGGCGCGGCGGTGGTGGCTGAGATCGAGGCTGCGGTGCTTGGTCTGCGCCGCAATCTCAATGCCCTCGATGACCTTGTCGCCGCCCGCCTCTCCGTGGTGGCGCACAAAGAGGAACTGTTACGCCGCCTATCGGCTACGACAAATGCAAGCCAGCGCCTTGTAGCGCCCGGTATGCTCGTGATGAATTCCAAACTCCAGCAATGGCGGGCGGTCACAGCCGGCACGTCGCTTGCATCGGACCGAGGCACGGAGGCGACGGCCGACCTGGTTCAAGCGATCGCGGCCTACATCCCGCAGCAGAAGGCGCAGCAGGAGATCTCGGCGGTCAATGACGCGCTGGTCAACACGGCGGACGCGCCTACGCCAGGCGATCTGGCGTTGATCATGTTTCCGCTGCGCCGGTCGTTCGCCGTTCTAGATACGATTTCCGACGAGATCGACGAGAGGCTGCGAACCCGTTTCCAGCAGCGGGTCAACGAGTTCAAGGCATTGATCGACGGTGGAAACAGCATCCCGAAGACGCGGCAGGACGAGTTCGCCGTCCTTGCGCAGGGCGAAAAGCTTCTGGCCGAAAACCATCAGCTGTCGCGCAGTCTTACCGCTGCCGTCGATCGCCTGGTCGCCGCGGCAGACCGCGAGATCGCGGCGTCCGGTCTCGAAGCCGCGGTCGTCCAGCGCTACGGGACCGGAGTTGTCCTTGGCTCCGCCGTTCTCAGCCTCTTGAGTTCCGTTCTGTTTGTGTGGCTCTATGTCGACCGTAGCCTCCTCGCGCGGCTGGGAGGGTTGAGCCAAAGCATGCTCGCGATCGCCGGCGGCGATCTTCGTGCGCCATTGCCTGCCGCGGGCCACGACGAAATCGGCCGCATGGCCGAGGCGCTCAGGCTCTTCCGGGATACCGCAGTCGAGGTGGAGGAGAAGAACCTGCGCGAGGTCGCCGAAGCGCGTCAGCGGCTCATTGATGCCATCGAAAGCATCTCCGAGGGATTCGCTCTCTACGACGCGGAGGACCGGCTCGCCCTTAGCAATAGCCGCTACCGCGAACTGCTCTACAGCGACCTTGCGATCGAACTGACGCCCGGCACGGCCTTCGAGTACATCATCCGCCGATCCGCTGAGCGCGGCTATATCAGGGATGCTGAGGGACGGTTAGAGGAATGGGTCGCCGAGCGCCTCTCCCGGCACCGCAACCCTGGCGAACCGTGGCTGCAGCGGCGAGGCGACGGGCGATGGATTATGATTAGCGAGCGGCGGATCACCGGCGGCGGCACAGTCGCGGTCTACTCGGACATCACCGAGCTGAAGCAACGGGAGGAGAACCTCGCCGAGAAATCCGCGGCTCTCGAGGCGCTTTCCAGCAAGCTGGCGAAGTACCTGGCGCCGCAGGTCTACAACTCGATATTCACTGGCCGTCAGGACGTCAGGATCGCCAGCCAGCGGAAGAAGCTGACGATATGCTTCTCCGATATCGCCGGCTTTACCGAGACCACTGACAAAATGGAGTCCGAAGTTCTCACCCAGCTCCTCAATCACTATCTGACGGAAATGTCGAAAATTGCTTCGGATCACGGCGCGACGATCGACAAGTATGTCGGCGACGCGATCCTGATGTTTTTCGGCGATCCGGAGACTCGCGGCGTCAAGGAGGACGCGTTCGCCTGCGTGCAGATGGCTCTCGCCATGCAGAAGCGGATGAGCGAACTTGCCGAAATCTGGCGCGACATTGGAATTGAAACGCCGCTGCGCTGCCGCATCGGCATCCACACCGACTACTGCACTGTCGGCAACTTCGGCAGCGAGGACCGGATGGATTACACGATAATCGGCGGCGCTGTGAATCTCGCCTCACGTCTCGAGCAGGAGGCGCAGCCAGGGACGGTGCTCATTTCTTATGAGACGTTTGCGCAAGTGAGGGACATGATCGACTGCGACGAACTGGGGCACATCCACGTCAAGGGGATCGCCTATCCGGTCGCCACCTATCGCGTCATCGATCTGAAGGCCAATCTTGTCGCTGCCCATCGCTCCGTTCGAACCGAACTGCCGCATCTCAGACTAGAAGCTGAGCCCGAGCTGATGTCTGCTGACGAGCGTGACCAAGCCGCCACTGCGCTTCGAGACGCGCTCGATCAACTTTGTCACAAGCCTAGGTAGTAGGGCCCGTACCTGAATTCTCCAGCGCTCACCTCGTCGACCAGCCCACAGCCAGGCATGCCTGTCGGCCACGTGTTCTTTGGGATCGAGACACGACGGCACGATGGGCTTTCCCCGGGGCGCTCGACGTGACCTGCACCTATAGGTTGAAAATTCCCGGCACGCTCAGCGTCGAGATGACCGCCACCTGCGAGGAGCCGACGCTGTGCAACCTCACCCAGCATTCCTATTTCAACCTGGATGACGGCGGCGCCGGCGATATCCTCGACCACCGGCTGATGC
>NZ_RZSW01000478.1:0-4985 GCF_003997375.1 Mesorhizobium sp. M5C.F.Ca.IN.020.29.1.1
TCGTAGGCGCCTCTGATGCCGACGCCATCGCGGAAGAAGATCTCGCAGCGCACGCCGGCGGTCTCCGCGAGGGCTTTGATTTTCATCGCGAGGTCCGTGTTCCAGGCGTACTCGTTGTGCTCGGACACGCGAGTCGCCGGGCTGTCGGCAGGGAAAGGCGGCGACAGCGCCCGCGCGCCCTGCGCAACCGCAGTGTGGCCGACAACGATGGCAAGGCCGCGCGGCCCGGCGAGAGCGTCGCTCGGCGGGGGCGGCGCAATGGCGGCTTCGGGCCTGAGGACGTCGCGCAGGTCCTCGATCGCCTCGATAAGCGCTTCCCGACCCGCATGCGTTTCCGGCGAAGCGAGATCTGCGCTTTGCAACAGATGCGCGACATCAACGCTCAGGGCAGCGAGGCGCTCTCGCTCTAAGCGAAAATCAACAGACATGCGCCCATCACCAGTGTATTGAGAAGACCAATACTTTCACAATAAATGTTAAGATTGTCAACCGCGCCGCAACCGAGTGTCGTAAGCAGATGAGTTGTCCGGATTAGGTAGCACGTGAGTTGTCCGGTTTTATTACCAGCGGATGGAGGCTGGGGATGAAACGGACAGCATGGCTACAGGACCGGAGAATGCAGAAGTTGTAGGCGTTTTGCGCCGCTGGGAAGACGGCGATCTTTCGATGATGGAGGCAGGCGAGTTGCTGGGCATGTCGGAGCGGCAATTTCGCCGCTATCGCCACCGTTACGAAGAGGCTGGGGAAGCTGGGTTGCTCGACCGGCGTTTGGGCAAGATTTCGAAGCAACACCAACCGCAGCCAGTCAACACAAAGAAACTTCCTATTCCCGTGTGTACGGCACGCCCAGCATGGCCGGGGCGCTGGCCCGCGAGCGACGGATCATCAGCGCGACGATCGCTGCAACATAGGGCATCATCATCATATATTGGTAATGGCGATGCCGACGCCTTGGATTTGCAATTGCAGCGCGTCTAGGAAGGAAAACACTAGTGCCGCTACCAAAATCGGGTAGGGCCGCCACAGACCGGCGATGACGGTGATGATCGCAAGCCAGCCGCGTCCGTTCGTCATGTCAGGCACGAAACGCGCCGCCTGGCCGACAGAAAGAAACGCGCCGGCGAGGCCCGCCATCAGGCCACCGAAGACCACGGCAGCATACTGGACCGGGGCCATCCTCACCCCCTTTACGTCGAGGGCCTTAGGATTGTCGCCAGCGCAACGCACGATCAGCCCATAGCGCGTCCGGAACAGGAAGAGCCACACCGCCGGCACCAGGAGGAAGGCGATGTAGGTCAGCACCCGCTGGTCGAACAGGATGGGGCCGAGAACCGGGATATCGCTCAGGCCCGGTATCGGCACGTCGGCGAATAAGGGGATGGTCGGCGTCTGGCCGTGGCCAGCGAAAGCGGAACGCAGCCAATAGGTGGAAAGGCCGGCGCCGAGTAGGTTGACGGCAAGCCCGGTGACGATCTGTTCCACTTTCAACGTGATCACCAGCACGGCGAAGACGAGCGCCATCAGCGCGTCGGTGAAACCCGGCTGCAAGGACGCCCAGCCACAGCGAGCCGCTCTCATATGCGGCGAGATAGCCGGTGAGGGCGCCCATCAGCATCATGCCTTCGAGACCCATATTGTAAACGCCAGTGCGCTCGGCGACGAGTTCGCCAATTGCGGCGAGCAGGAGTGGGGTGGCGATGCGGATGGTGGCCGCCGCCACGCTGATCAGGATTGAGGCTTGAAAGAGAGCGTCAAGCACGGCCGACCCTCCGCAGGCGGAAATTGCACGCCGCCCAGCCGGCTAGGAAGAACAAAAGCAGGATCGCCTGGATGGCATAGATCAGCGCCGAGGGTACGCCGGTCTTGATCTGCATGAGCGTGGCGCCGTTGAGCAACGCACCGAACAGCACCGAGGCGACGACGACGCCAAGCGGATGCAACTGCCCCAGGATGGCGACGATGATGCCGCTGTAGCCGTAGCCTGCTATGACGCCCGCCTTCAGGCGGTAGTGCACGCCGTAGACTTCCGTGATGCCTGCGAGCCCCGCAAGCGCGCCGGAAACCAGAAGCACCACCAGGATCAGCCGTCGCGTATTGGTACCCTGTACGTCGAGCGCGCGCATGTTGGAGCCGGCAGCCTTGATCTCGTAGCCGAGCGGTGTGCGCCTCAACAGTATGTGAACCAAGGCAGCCGCTGCGATCGCCAGCAGGAAGCTGGCATGCAGTCGCAAACCGGAAAACAGCACGGGAATCACCGAGCCTGGATCGACCTTCGGCGTCTGCTCGAAGAAGGCGCCCGCCTCGCTCCACGTCCGCGCAGCAGCAGCAGCGAAATGACATAGACGATGATGTAGTTGAGCATAACGGTCGAAATCACCTCATCGACCGAGAAGCGGGTCTTGAGCACGCCCGCCAGGCCGGCATAGAGTGCGCCGCCGACAACGCCGCCGACTATGACCACAGGAATTTGGATGAAAGATGAAAAGCCAATGAGGTTGTGCTGCAGCCAGTAGGCGAACATGGCACCGGCAAAGATCTGGCCTTCGGCGCCGATGTTCCAAATGCGCGCGCGGAAGGCGACGCAGGCGGCAACGCCGGTGAAGATCAGAGGCGTGGCCTTGACCAGCGTTTCGCCGGCGGCGCGCGACGAGCCAAAGCTGCCCTTCAGGAGAGCCTCGAAGGCCGCCCGTGGACTGGCGCCTGCGGCGGCGAAAAGCAGGCTGCACACCAGAACCGCCGCTGCCGCTGCCGCGGCAAGCGCAACGACGCGCGCGGTCGGCCGCGTCTCCAGTCGGCGCTCGAGGCGCCATTCCACGAGGTTGAACTCGGTCATGCCGCCGCCTCGCTCTCGTGGCCCGCCATCAAGCTGCCGATTTCGTCATAGGTGGTTTTTTCCGTATCGAGCGCCGCAAGGATGCGGCCGCGAAACATCACGCATATGCGTCGACTTAGCGCGAACAGATCCTCTAGTTCCTCGCTCGCGAGCAGGATGGCGCAGCCTTCGTCGCGTTTGCGCTGGAGTTCGCAATGGACGAACTCGATGGCGCCGACGTCTAGCCCGCGCGTCGGCTGGTTGCACAGCAAAAGCCGGTTCGCCTTGGCGAACTCGCGGGCGAGGATGACCTTCTGCGCGTTGCCGCCCGACAACTTACGGCAGGGTGCCGACGGGCCGGTTGCGGCAATGGAATGGGCGCCGATTGCCGTGCGCGCGTTGGCGTCGAGCGTCGATGAACGGCCCGTTGCACCAGCGCGCCTGCCATTGTTCGCTCAGCCCTTCAACGTCCTGATGCGCGTCATCGGATAACATGAAAGAACGTCGAATGTGTTACCGCTCACGGATCGAAACGCGGTCAATGCCGGCAGCGCCTACAAGATGGTGGACTAAGCCGGGCTCGCGATTGAGATCACGGGGCAGCTCAAGCCGTCCGACGCGATTACCTGTTTCGACCGATAGTGTTGAAGAAGTCGGCGATGAAGCCGTGGATCCACTCGCACCGAAGCGTCTTGATTAAGGTCGACGCGACCTCCTCGCCCTAAGTGGCTCGGATGGGTGTCCCGAGGGTGCAGATCTTGGCCAATTTCCTGAGGTTCTGGGCGATGGCTGCAAGGTGGAACTCATCGCGGGCACCACAGGGGCCGCGCAATCGCAATCGATCGAGCTTCAGGATGCGCTTGAGGTGCGCGAACAGCATCTCCACCTTCTTCCGCTGATAGCGTGAGATCTGGTAGGCGTCGGTCTTGGCGATGTCGCGGGCCATGTCGCGCGCGCCCTCATAGATCGAGCGCAGCACCTTGCGCGCCGGCTCCTTCGGGCAACAGCGGGGCTTCAGGGCACAGGCGTCGCAATCCAGCTTGCTGGCGCGATAGCGCATCATGCCGTTCTCGTCGACGAGAGGGTGCGGCACCCGATAGGTCTTCTGGCGTTGCCTGAGCGTCTTGCCGCCAGGACAGATGTATGTATCGGCCTTATGGTCGTAGGTGAAGTCATCGCGCGAGAAGGTGCCATCCTTGCGCCTGGACTTGTCGAAGACCGGGATATGCGGCTCGATCCCACGCTCATGCACCAACCAGTTCAGCATTTCGGCCGAGCCGTAGCCGGTGTCGGCAATCAGCCGCTCCGGCCAGAGGCCGAGCTCGTCGTGCGCCCGCTCGATCATGGTCTTGGCGGCCGTCACCTCGGCCTGGCGCACCGCGGTCGAGGGCTCCACGTCCACGATGATGGCGTGCTCCACGTCGATCAAATAGTTCGTGCAATAGGCATAGACGGCTGGGCCACCCCAAGCGGCAGTCCAGCGCGCGGCGGGATCAACAGGGGAGACGAACTTGGGCTCCACCGGCGTGGCGGCCCCGAAGGCGGCATCATCCAAGGTGGCGAGGTATTCGGCCACGGCCCGCTTGGTCTCAGGCTTGAGCTCCTCGGCCGTCTCGACCCCGCGCTGACGCTGCGCGTCGGCGACGATCATGCTGGCATCGACCGCAAAGCCTTCGCCGCCGACGAGGCCTTCTGCCATGCAGCGTCGGACGACGGTTTCGAACAGTTCGCGCAGCAGATCGGCATCGCGGAAGCGTCCGTGGCGGGTCTTGGAGAAGGTTGAGTGGTCCGGCACATCACCCTCGAGGCCAAGCCGGCAGAACCACCGATAGGCCAGGTTCAGATGTACCTCCTCGCACAGCCGGCGCTCCGAGCGGATGCCGAAGCAATAGCCGACGATCAGCATGCGGATCAGCAGCTCAGGGTCGATCGAGGGACGGCCGATCGGGCTGTAGAAGGGCGCCAGATGCTGGCGGATGGCGGACAGATCAACGAAGCGGTCGATCGCTCTGAGCAGGTGGTCCGCCGGCACATGCCGCTGCAGGCTGAAGCCATAGAACAGCTCCTCCTGCATCACACTTTGCTCGCCCATCATCGACTCAATCTCCTCTTACAACGAAGATTGAATCAGTGCTTCAGGACCGCTGCAACCCGGACTTTTTCAACACTATCG
>NZ_RZSW01000479.1:0-4955 GCF_003997375.1 Mesorhizobium sp. M5C.F.Ca.IN.020.29.1.1
AAGGGTACCTTTCTCATTCGCGTCGAAAGTAATCTCGCATACCAGCCGATCATCACCTGGTCGGTGGACAGTGAGAAGCGGCTCGGATTGAGTTCGGCTTTCGACTCGATATCGATGGGCGAAACCTATTATCTCAGGCCCCGCAGGAGCCCGACGATTCCCTGCAGCACCTGCTGAAACGACCGCGCCCGACTCCGGCCGCCATTGCTATCGGCCGTTGCCTGACACCAGGCGCATGATGGCTGCAGCCATCGCGTAATCCTTCGGGCCAGCGACGGCGAAGCCGCCGGAATGTTTCGATTCCAGAAGATCGTAGACATCCGGCGACATCGATCTGAGATTGATGAGAAAACACGGTGAGCCGCCGTTTGGCTTCAGGATCGAGATCGCTGCGGACGGCATAGGGACCATACCGCAGCAGGCCGGACGTCCACACGACCTGAAGTGCTGCTTTCGAAAGGCCTGCCATTTCCAGCCTGGCGACCGTGCCGCCCGCAACATCCGGCTGGCCATCGGCCACCGCCGGCATCCAGCCGAAGATGGCATCGGCCTCGCCATCGACCAGCATCGTTTCAGCCGCCGCAGCCGAATTGGCGTGCGTCAGAAATGGCGCATCCTTGGCGATCTTGACGCCTTCGGCGGCCAGCCCGGCAAGCGGCAAAAGAGAACCGCCGACACTGTCCGGAGGCACCATGGCGACCGATGTGCCTCCATCGCGGCCAGATCTGGGACCTTGCCGTCCCGCGTCAGCAAGACGGATCGGATGCCGATCACGCCGTCGGAATCGACAGGCGCCACAAGAGGCTCGACGCATTCGCAACGTTCGGATGCGATGGCGTAGGCGGTCGTCGAATAGACCGCATATTCGATGTGGGCGTTGGCTTGCGCCTCGATCAGCGCCGCGTAGTCGCGGGAAACGACAAACTCCACCTTCATGCCGAGCGCCTTGGTGTAGGCGTCCGTCAACAGCGCCAGACCCGGAACGGTGTTGCCGGCGCCGGGCTCGGCGACGATGCCGACACGAAACGTGCCGATGTCATCCCGCCAATCGGCGCGCACTGGGTTTGACCAGGCCGCACCCAGCAGCGTCATGATAGCTGCGGAGGCCTTCAAGGCATGCCTCATGTGAGTTCCCCGCTGGTTTTCGTCGATCCACGCCGATGCCGGCATTTCGCCACATCTCAACTATCGCGCCAAGCCGTCTGCTTCCGAGTTGCCAATGGCGGCGCCGCCCCCTATGTCTGGGCGGACAGACAAACGATAATAATGAATCCCTGCAATGGCGCGCGCCTTCCTTTTTGTTCTCGATTCCTTCGGCATCGGCGGCGCGGCCGACGCTGAGCGCTATGGCGACACCGGTTCCAACACGTTTGGGCACATCGCTAGAGCCTGCGCCGAAGGCCGGGCGGATCGCGAGGGGCTGCGCAAAGGCCCGCTTTTCGTACCCAACATGCTCTCGCTCGGCCTGGGCCACGCGGCGAAAACCGCGACAGGATTCAGCATCGACAGCGGCGGCGAGGCCCATCTCGCCTCCGCCTTCCATGGCGCGGCGCAGGAGATTTCGAGCGGCAAGGACACGCCATCGGGCCATTGGGAAATCGCCGCCTTGCCGGTTCGCTTCGACTGGGGCTATTTCCCGGACACGGTTCCCGCCTTTCCAGCCGAACTGACCGAAGCGATCATCCGCGAAGGAGAGGTGCCGGGCATTCTCGGCAATCGCCATGCCCCGGGCACCGAGATCATCGAGCGTTTCGGGGAGGAGCATATCCGCACCGGCAAGCCGATCTGCTACACGTCGGTCGACTCCGTCCTGCAGATCGCCGCGCATGAAGTTCACTTCGGCCTGGAACGGCTCTACGAATTCTGCAAGGTGGTGCGCAGGCTGGTCGATCCGCTGAACATCGGACGGGTGATCGCGCGGCCCTTCATTGGGGAAACCGCCGCCAGCTTCGAACGGACGCACAACCGCCGGGACTATTCGGTCCCGCCGCCTGAACCGACCCTGCTCGACCGGTTGACGGCGCGCGGCAGCCGGGTCATCGCGGTCGGCAAGATCGGCGACATCTTCGCCCATCGCGGCATTTCGGAAGTACGCAAGGCCGCCGGCAACATGGCGATGTTCGACAAGGCGCTCGGCGCGATGGCTGACGCGGGCGACGGCGATCTCGTCTTCGCCAATTTCGTCGATTTCGACACAGAGTTCGGCCATCGGCGCGATGTTGCCGGCTATGCCGCCGCGCTCGAGGCCTTCGACCGGCGGCTGCCGGAGGCGCTTGCACGGCTGAGGCAAGGCGACCTTCTCATCCTCACGGCAGACCATGGCAACGATCCGACCTGGCACGGCACCGATCATACACGCGAACGCATTCCGGTGATCGGCACGGGACCAGGTTTTGGCGGCGACATTGGGCTCAGAACGACGTTCGCCGACATCGGTGAAACCGTCGCCGAGCATCTTGGTCTGGCGCGCGGCCGTCACGGCACCTCCTTCTATGAATCGATAGGCGGCCATGCCTGAGTTGCCTGAGGTCGAAACGGTGCGGCGGGGCCTGCAGCCGGTTCTGGAAGGCGCCCGTATCGCCCGCGTCGAGGCACGCCGGCCCGACCTGCGCTTTCCGTTTCCCGAAAATTTCTTGGAGAGGCTGACCGGCAAGACAATTACAGCGCTCGGCCGCCGGGCCAAATACCTGACGATGCATCTGAAAGGCGGTCCGGTGCTGATCTGCCATCTCGGCATGTCGGGTTCGTTCCGCATCGAAACGTCCGATGACAGCGAAATGCCCGATAGCAGCGAAATGTTGGGCGCGTTTTTTCACGAGCGCTCGAAAAGCGCGGTACACGACCATGTCGTCTTCCATATCGTCTCTCCCGAAGGCGCCCGGTCCCGCGTGACCTTCAACGATCCGCGCCGTTTCGGCTTCATGCTATTTTCCGAAGGGGCACCCGACACGCATCCGATGCTCGCGGGGCTGGGCGTCGAGCCGACAGGCAATGCGTTGGACGGCGAGTTGCTCGCCTCGCTGCTGAAAGGCCGGAAGTCGCCGCTGAAGGCAGCACTTCTCGATCAGCGGCTGATCGCCGGGCTCGGCAATATCTATGTGTCGGAGGCACTATGGCGCGCCGGTCTGTCGCCGTTGCGCGAGGCGGGCACCATCGCAAATCCTGGAAAGAAGGCCAAACAGCAGCGCGACGCCCTGGCCGAAGCCATCCGCGCGGTGATCGCCGACGCGATCGCCGCCGGCGGATCGTCGTTGCGCGACTATATGCAGACCGACGGGTCTCTGGGCTATTTCCAGCATTCGTTCGCGGTCTACGATCGCGAGGGCGAACCCTGCTCCAAGCACGGCTGCGGCGGCCATATAGAGCGCATCGTGCAAAGCGGGCGTTCCACCTTCTATTGCCGGACCTGTCAGTTGAGCTAGGTGCCGGGGTGTGTCCTGGATGCAGAGTATGAGCTGGACGCCAGATGTAAGTTAGATGACCGGGTGAGGAGATACAGTCATGGCCTATGAAACGATCATCGTGGAAACCCGCGGCAAGGTCGGGCTGATCACGCTGAACCGGCCGAAGGCGCTCAATGCGCTGAACTCCCAGGTCCTGGCGGAAATGGTCGCGGCCGTGAATGGCTTCTGCGCGAATGCCGACATCGGCGCGATGGTCATCACCGGCTCCGAAAAAGCCTTCGCGGCAGGTGCGGACATCAAGGAAATGCAGGCGATCTCCTTTGTCGACGCTTATGTGCAGGACTTCTTTGTCGGCTGGGAAGAGTTCACCCGGGCGCGCAAGCCTGTTATCGCGGCGGTGGCCGGCTATGCGCTCGGCGGCGGCTGCGAACTGGCGATGATGTGCGATTTCATCATCGCCGCCGACAACGCCAAGTTCGGCCAGCCCGAGATCACGCTCGGCGTCATGCCGGGCATGGGCGGATCGCAGCGCCTCACCCGCTTCGTCGGCAAATCGAAGGCGATGGACATGTGCCTGACCGGACGGATGATGGATGCGGCGGAAGCCGAGCGTTGCGGTCTGGTGTCGCGTGTGGTGCCCGCCGTCGAGCTGCTCGAGGAGGCGTTGAAGGCGGCGGCCAAGATAGCCGATTTTTCGCTACCGTCGGTGATGATGGCGAAAGAGGCCGTCAACCGCGCCTATGAAACGACACTGGCCGAAGGGCTGCGGTTCGAGCGCCGGCTGTTTCACTCGCTGTTTGCGCTCGATGACCAGAAGGAAGGCATGGCGGCCTTTGCCGAGAAGCGGAAGCCAAATTTCACGAACCGATAGATCGTGACGACAGCGGCCAGAAGCGAGCGACAGCAGCGGCCAAAAAGAAGGCGAAGCAGCGTTGACGCGCCGGAAAAGCTGAACTATAAGCCGCACCAACCGAGGCGGCCCTGTGGCTGCCCGTTTGTTTTTGCGCCCTGCGGCATCCCGCATGCGCCCACCAGATCAGAAGAGAGGCATCATGGCCAATACCTCCTCGGCCAAAAAGGCAACGCGCAAGATCGCCCGTCGCACGGCGATCAACAAGAACCGCCGCTCGCGCGTGCGGACCTACATCCGCCAAGTCGAAGAGGCGCTCGCCTCGGGCGATAAGGCTGCTGCGCAGGCTGCTTTCAAGGTGGCGGAACCGGAATTGATGCGCGCCGCGACCAAGGGCGTGGTGCACAAGAATACGGCGTCCCGCAAGGTCTCGCGCCTGGCGCAGCGACTCAAGGTGCTGTCGGCCTAATATACCTTTACTGATCTTGTCCTCTTCAAGCCCGGCCGCTCGTGTCGGGTTTTTTCGTTTGCCGGCAAGTACTTAAAAAGAAATCTCGCAAACGGACACTCCGCACGATTTCAATGTTCGAAATGCTTTGCCGGCATATACATGCCTGCTGATAGGCGCAGCCGCTGAAAGCGTTCACGGCGAAGATATTGGCTGTCAAAAATCAGCTATATTTTTCAATAAGTTATTGACG
>NZ_RZSW01000047.1:0-20841 GCF_003997375.1 Mesorhizobium sp. M5C.F.Ca.IN.020.29.1.1
GCCGCAGACCGGCGGAGTCGCCATCGACCTGTTTGATGATCGCCCACAGCCCGTCTGAGGATCGCACCCGCGGATCCTCCAAGATGCGAACCAGCAGACGGCGGTCGCTCTCGCCGAGCGGCTGGTCGTTCGCGCGGAACGAGTCCATCCACTGATTGGCGAGCGCGAACGCGGGATCGCTCACCGGCTTACGCGAATCGTCGAGCGCTCTGGCAAGTTCCTCGCGCGTTCTCGTTTTCGCCGCTTCCATATCCACGCCGCGCGAAACGCTGGTGTGGTCGAGTAGCAACCGGTTGACCGGAACCTCGGCGTACATCCTTCCGTCACCGAGCCGCCGACGCGCCCAGCCGAACCGGAAGGTCTCGATCCCGCCCGAAGTCCCGATCAGCATCGGCGCCGCCGGGGCAATGATCGACAGGATCGACTGCCGCAGCAGCACCTGTTCACCGGCGTCGGTGATGGTGAGCGCCTTGCGGTGGGGTGCGGAGGGTTCGAGCGACCAATCCACCCGTCCCCATCGGGGCTTGGCATCGGGCACGGCAGGGCCGTCCTCGATCGCGATGGTGAAGTCGGGTTCGAGGGCGTCGTCGCTTTGCAGCAGCGCCTTGCCCTCTGACATCATCAGGTTCCATTCGGCTTCCAGCGCGCGCTGAGGGGCGAGCGGATCGGTGGCATCGTAGCGCCACTCTTCCAGCAGGCCATGCCCGATGACGGTGCTTCGTTTGCCGGGCGTCGAGTCCGGCACGATGCGATAGGTATTGGAATGACCGCGAGGGGTCTGGACGCGGACCGAAGTGACGCCCGGGGTCTTGAGCAAGGCCGCGCACAGTGCATCGCAACGGCCCTCGAACGGGCGGGCGAGGAGAATGTCGCCCTTGAGCGCAATCGGTGCGCTCGCCTGAATGTCCGGCTCCTTCAGGCTGGCCAGCATGCCCCTCGCCCAGGTGAGGCCTGGCTGGGGGATGGTCCAGAACAGTGCCAGCGTCGCAGCGCCCGACATGACGTTCAGAGAAACCCCTGAAAGGAAAGCTCCGAGCAGCAAGCGGAACAGCGCGAAGGCGACGCCATACATGAAAGCCGTTGGCATCGACGCGAGGATGATCCCCGGGATAATCAGGAAACTGCCGATGATGACCAGCCAGGGCATTGTCAGCGCCACGAACGCGCCGATGCCGGTGATGATCAAGTAAGTCTTCAACCACATGCACGGAACCTTACCGCGCAGGACTCAAAAAAATGATAAAGCTACTGTTCTCGGGTCGGTGCCGTCTTTCGGCATCCGTCCGTTGACGAATCTCGTTACGCTCACCTCGAAAAGCTGTCGATCGTCCGCCTTTGGGCTCTGCCGCCTCCCACCAGATGACGGACTCGAAGTCGCAAGAGGAACGTCAGCTTTCTAACGCATCGCGCCCGAAACCGGAAGGACAGCAGACGGCCCATTGCGGGTTACCACATAAATCGCACTCGATTATCCGCTTCTGGGCGCAATCAGACTCCGATGCTTTACCTGCAACTCTGCTACTACCGCTGCCCCTGGCTCAGCGATCTTGGGCCGCTGACAAACGCACTCCCCCTGACATAAAATCGCAATAGCCGATCCGCGTCCTTCGAAATGCCGATCCTAATGCTCTTCCCGATTTCGCCTGCTTTGTGGTCGTCTCGTGCCAGCCATAGCGGGCCTTCCCGGCAAAGATCGAGCCCGTCGAGCGAACGGTCGATTCGCAACGCGGCAGCCAGCCTACCCGGTCCTCGCGCCAGGTCGCGCAATCGTTCGACGCCGCGATGGAACCGCATGACTCCCACGCCTTCGAGCGGCTCGAGCGCCCTGATCAGCACGCCGGTTCCGATCCCAGCCGTCTCGCTCGAAACATTCAGCATGTATGAGAGGCCATAGGCGAGATAGACGTAGGCGTGCCCGCGCTCGAGAAACAGCGAACGGTTGCGCGGGGTCATTCCCCGGTAACCGTGCCCGGCGGCATCGCCGGCGACATAGGCCTCGGTCTCGACAATGCGGCCGCTGACGATGCCTTCCGGCAACGCCCGCACCACCAGCTTGCCGATGAGATAGTGGGCAAGAGCGGCCGTATCTTCAGGCAGCTCCGCGCGGGCGAGCGGCGGATGATCATGTCGGCCAGGCTTCACGGCATCCGCTCGACCCATTGTGCGCGAGAAGGCCCAGGCTCGAACGGATCGCCGAAATACTGGTTCTTACAACCCAAGGGCACTCCGAGCTCCCGGTCTTCCATTTCGAGACTCCTTGACCCTGGAGCAATGGCTGCTTTTGCTTAGAATGGAGCGCAAACGGAGTTGGAACACGTGACCCTTACCAATCGAGACATCGTCGAGCTTATAGCGTGGCGGCGCAAGCTGCACCAGAACCCCGAAATCTCGAATGAAGAGGAGAAGACCGCTAAAGAGGTCGCCGACTTCCTCGCCGATACGGGGCCGGACAAGGTGCTGACCGGATTGGGCGGGCATGGCGTGGCGGCGATCTACGAAAGCGGCAAGGCGGGGCCGACGGTGATGTTTCGTTCGGAACTCGATGCGCTGCCGATTTATGAACTTTCTGGCGTAGATCATGCATCACTCGTGCCGGGCAAGTCGCATATGTGCGGCCATGACGGACATACCGCGATCCTGGCGGCACTTGGCCGTCAGTTGGGGCGCGAAAAACCTGCCCGCGGTCGCGTCGTGCTGATGTTCCAGCCGGCGGAAGAAACCGGCAATGGTGCTGCCGGTGTCGTCGCCGATCCGCGCTTTGGGGAGATCGCCCCGGATTTCGCCTTCTCGCTGCACAATCTGCCGGGCGTGCCGTTCGGCGAGGTGCGGCTCAAGACCGGAGTGGTGAACTGCGCTTCACGCGGCATGCGCATCGTGCTAGAGGGCAAGACCGCGCATTCGTCCATGCCCGAGACCGGCGTCTCGCCGATGATGGCAATCAGCCAGTTGATGCCGGCACTCCCGGCACTTGGCAGCGGAACTTTTGCCGACGACAACTTCAGCATGCTGACCGTCACCCATGCCGCGATGGGCGAAGCGGTGTTCGGCATTGCGCCCGGCCATGCAGAGGTCTGGGCGACGCTGCGCACCCGGCGCGACGAGCGCATGGCAAACCTGTGCGCCGCCGCTGAATCGCTGGTCACACAGATCTCTGGCCAGCATGGCCTTTCTGCCCGGTGGGACTATCAAGAGATATTTGTGGCCAGCGTCAATGCGCCGGACGCCGTAGAGCATCTGCGGCGAGCTCTCGATGAAGAAGGCGTCGTGCACGGAGAAGAAGCGCTGCCAATGCGTGCTTCGGAAGATTTCGGCTTGTTCGGCCACAGCGCCTCGTCGGCGATGTTCTTCCTGGGTGCGGGCGAGCGGCACCCTGCGTTGCACAATCCGGACTATGACTTTCCGGACGATTTGATCCCGATCGGGTCGAAAATATTCATGCGAGCGGCGCGCAATCTTCTGGGCTGACCTCATCTTCTGGCTGAGCCCGGGCGCCCCATCCGCCCCTCACACAGCCAAACGCCCCTGCTCGGCCTCCGCCGCATTAGGGTCGCCCGGTGCGGTCGCCCAGGCCAGTTCGACGAGCGTCACCGTCCGCCGCCCAGTCCCGTCGAGTTGGCAGACGATGAGGCCCTGCTCCTCGATATAGGTCAGCAGACGCCGGGCACGGCGCAGCGAGTGTGAGCCATAGGCGCGGGCAATTGCTGCGTCGCTCGGGCAGGGCCAGCCCTCCTTCGCTGCGCGGGCGATCATCATGAACATACCCTGCATAGTCCTCGGGCAGCAGCGAGGCGCACCGAGACATCCCGCCAGGCATCATTCCCTGCCATATCGGAACCCAAGCCGGCGCGGGCGCGCGTCAGCATGCGGCGGAAGGCGGGCAGGTCAGGCACAACCGAGGCGAGGCCTCTATGCGGCCGCGGACCACGAACTCCTGATAAAGCACGCCGATGACACGGAACCCGCGTCGGGTTGCGCCAGGAGGCGGCTGATGCTGTCGGGACTGCGAGCAGCGCGGCATTCGCGGTCGGCTACGAAAACGGGATGCCAAAGAGTCGAGAGGCAGAACCTTGGCCGCCGCTTGAGCAGGCCGTGAGCAGCGATGAAGCGGGTCGGCGCCGGCAAGTCCTCAGCAATGGATAGCTAAGCGGTCGGCCGGAAATAGCCGTTGTCGCGCTTGCCTGGCCGCGAAACATGCCGTCCGTCAGGCCCCTCCACAGCATTAATGATCGCGCACGTTCTACCGATAAGCGCGAAATCAGCGCGGAGCGATCTCTGCGACGAGATCGTTCGTCGTCTTAACCCCGGCCATGAAGCCGGCGGCATTGAATTCGTTCATGACGAAGAAAGCGCCGACGCCGCGTGTCGGTGCAATCGCAACATAGAGAAACATCCCTTGCAGGCCGCCGCTCTTCTGGAGGATGAGCGGGCGATGCTCGTTGGGGAGCATGATGACCCATCCGAGACCCATGGCGTCCATCGGGCCGCCGTCATCCAGTCCCACTACCGACGCGAGCCCGTCCCGGTACAAAAAAGCCGCGTGGTTCACGAGGCGGAACTCGGCGTCGGCCGCGGAAGGCTTGTTGTCGACATGCCAGTTCATCCAGCGCAGCAGGTCGTCCGCGGTCGAGTACAACCCACCGGCGCATTCCATGGCTGTGCTCGTCGGCACGATGGGCATGGCGCTGCCATCGAAGTTATGGCCCTGCATCAGGCGCGGTTCGTCCTCCGGTCTTGGGTTGAAAACCGTGTCTTTCATGCCGAGGGGATCGAGGACACGCTCCCGAAGAACCTCGGCATAAGGCTTTCCAGAGACATTCGCGAGCGCCGCTCCGAGGAGGTCGTATCCGAAGTTTGAATAGAGAACGGCGGTGCCCGGCGCGAACAGCAGCGGATTGTCCTTGAGGGCGGCAATCTGCGCCTCTTTCGTGTTGGTAGAGAAGGGGTCGGAGGGAGGCGCCTCGGCCACTGGCACCTCCCGCGGAAGGCCGGAAGCTTGCGCGACGAGATCGATCAGGCGGAGGGCGCGGCCATCTTTCTCCGGGAGCGTGACGTCCCAGCCAAGGCGATCCTGCAGCCGGTCGGTGAGCTGTACCTTGCCGTCGATCGCGAGCGAGGAAAGCACATTGCCGCAGAACACTTTGCTCACGGACGCGATTCGGAACATTGTGTCGCCGTCGGGCACTTTTTCACTTCCGTCGGCAATCTTGCCGAAACCCGCCAAGGCCGTCTCGCCGTTGCGCACGGCGCCGAAGATCAGGCCAGGCACTTCAGTGGAGAGATACAGGATCGTACCGTTGAACTGCACCGCTTCCGTCAGCAGCTTGTCCTCGGCATGTCCATAAGAGGGAAGGGTGACGGCTGCGATTGCCGTCAAAGCGATGGCCACAAGTCGGCGCGATCGAGACAAACGCATCGCCAAAATCCTTTGATAAAGCTGCAGAATAAAATCTTCGGAAAAAGGGCCGGGCGTAGTATCTTACCATCTCTCCAGAAGCAGGAGATGTCAACAGAATGAACCGAAGGGGGTAATAGACGGCGGTAGCGTAGTTTCGGCGGATATTTGCGCTACAGTCCTGCCGTATTTCTTGTCCTTCGTCAGTTGATCGGGGCTGATCTCTTTATTAGCAAACCGACCCGCGGGTAATTTAGAACATATGTAAAGCGCCGTCGGCAGGAGGGAGTGCTGTAGCATCGAAGAACTTACAATAGGCGGATCTGCGTCGCGCCAATTCGTCGTCGTATGATGAAGACCGGGCAGATGAGCTGTGGCGGGCCAGCGAGGCCCTATCTGCGCAAAAAAGACTCGCCGCTGTACCTGCCGCTTGGCAATACATCGCCTTGATGCGTGGCATTCCCTTTGCGCACTCGGCCGCCGCCTCACACAGCCAAACTGCCCTGCTCCGCCTCCTCGGCGTTGGGGTCGCCCGGTGCCGTTGCCCAGGCCAATTCGACGAGCGTCACGACCCGCCGGCCGAGACCGTCAAGCTGGCATACGATCAGGCCCTGTTCCTCGATATAGGTCAGCAGGCGCCGGGCGCGGCGCAGCGAGTGCGAGCCGTAGGCGCGGGCGATCGCCGCGTCGCTCGGGCAGGGCCAGCCCTCCTTCGCCGCGCGGGCGATCATCATGAACACACCCTGCATATCCTCGGGCAGCAGCGAGGCGCGCGCCGAGACATCCTGCCAGGCGTCATCCCCAGCCATGTCGGAGCCGAGGCCGGCGCGGGCGCGCGTCAGCATGCGGCGGAAGGCGGGCAGGTCCGGCACGACTGAGGCGAGGCCCTCGATTCGGCAGCGGACCACGAACTCCTGATAGAGCACGCCGATGACACGGAAGCCGGCGTCGGGCTGCGCCAGCACGGCGCGCAGGACCCGGTCCACCCGCTCCCGCCGCCCCGCCAAGTCCTCGGCGCTGATCGGCGGCTCCACCGGTTCGGGGCGGATTTCCAGTGCCGCCGATTTCGCCGCCATCAGCTGGTCGAGCAGGTCCGGCGACGACCGGCGCTGCGGCCGGACAGTTTCCGGCGGCGGCGCTGCCAGGATGATGGCGCGGGCATCCTCCAGTGCTGCTTCCGGCAGCGGCATCAGCCGCGGGGTGCCGTTGCGTGGACTTGTATCGGTCGGGCCGATGCGCAAGCCCAGCGGTCGGCGCGACAGCGCCGGGCCGAGCGCCATGAACTGCCCGCGCTCCAGGTCGCGGAAAGCCTCGGCCTGCCGCCGCTCCATGCCCAGCAAGTCGGCCGCGCGGGCCATATCAATGTCCAAAAAAGTTCGGCCCATGAGGAAATTGGAGGCTTCGGCGGCGACATTCTTGGCGAGCTTGGCCAGCCGCTGGGTGGCGATGATCCCGGCAAGCCCGCGTTTGCGGCCACGGCACATCAGGTTGGTCATGGCGCCGAGCGAGAGTTTGCGCGCCTCGTCCGAAACCTCACCGGCGACGGCCGGCGCGAAGAGCTGCGCCTCGTCCACCACCACCAGCATCGGGTACCAGTGGTCGCGGGCGACGTCGAACAGCCCGCCGAGGAAGGCAGCGGCGCGACGCATCTGGTTCTCGGCGTCGAGCCCTTCGAGATTGAGCACCGTGGAAACGCGATGGATGCGCGCCCGCTCGCCGGCGCTCTGCAGGCCGCGCTCGGTATGCTCCTCGGCATCGATTACCAGATGGCCGAAACGGTCGCCCAGCGATACGAAGTCGCCTTCGGGATCGATGATGGTCTGCTGCACCCAGGGGGCACTCTGCTCCAGCAGCCGGCGCAGCAGATGCGATTTGCCGGAGCCCGAATTGCCCTGCACCAAAAGGCGGGTCGCCAGCAGTTCCTCAAGATCCAGTGCCGCCGGGGCGCCTGCGGTCGTGTGGCCCATCTCGATCGCAACGGTCATGTCTCGACTCTCCTTGGGGAGAGGGCTTATCAACCGCATCACAGCCCGTCGAGCGCCCATGGCCGACCGCTCGCTGTTGCGCACAGCTGTACGCTGCACGCGACGTCAGTTCGCCGAGGTAAGCATCACGCGATCATGCGCGAGAGGCTGCCGCCTGATCAGGATGATTGCCGAGAAAGCCAGTATGCCGAGCATGCCGACCGCAGCGGTCAACCAGAGCGATGGTTGGACGCCGATGCCTGCCATCGCCATGGCAAGGGCAAAGGGCGCAAGCGCTGAAGAAAACTGACGCGCGGCCGTCACCCAGCCGAGCCGGGCGCCGTAGCGCTCCCGCCCGAACAGTTCCAGGGGCAGCGTGCCGCCGACGATGCTGGCGAGGCCCGAGCCCAATCCAAACAGGATGACGAAGGCGATGGCGCCTGGCAGCGATGGTGTCATCGCCAGCAGGACGACAAGGCCGAGCGGCAGCAATGTCGCGCCGATCACCGCGAGCCAAGTCTGTGCCAGCCGGCCGCCGAACAGCATGTTGATCAACCGGCTCGCCACCTGGGAGGGCCCGAAAAGCGTGGTTACGACGAGCCCGGCGGAGCCAAGCCCGAGCGCCGCCGTCAGCGGCACCATGTGAACGAGAATCGAGGACAGCACGAACCCCTCGATCGCGAAGCCGCCAAGCATGAGCAGAAACACTCTGCTGCGGTCGCGTGGCGTGAAGGCACGGCCTGCCGGCGCGACGGCCGCAGGTGTCGGTGAGGCGCTTTCGTCTGTCCGACGCGACAGCCGTGCCAGCCAGGCATGGATAGGCAGGCAGATGGCGACATTGATGCCGGCAAAGACCAAATAGACCTCGCGCCAGGTCAGGTGTTCGTGCAGCGCAGCCGTCAACGGCCAGAACAGGGTGGAGGCGAAGCCGGCGATCAGCGTCAGATGGGTGATGCTGCGCTGCGCCCTGGCTCCGCCGATCTGGACGATCGCGACGAAAGCGGCGCTGTAAAGCACGAAGGCGGACGCCAGCTCCATCGCCACCAGAGCCAGCACAAAGCTCACCCGGCCGGGTGCTAGCGCGCAAGCGACGAGCGCTGCTGCGGCAGCGAGCGAACCAAAGGTCATCACCCGGCCGGCGCCGAAACGATCGGCCCAGCGCCCGGCTGTCGGTGCAAACAGGCCACCCACCAGCAGCGACGCCGACAGGGCGCCGAAAACCCATTGTTCCGGCCAGGCGAATTCGAGCGCGATCGACGGCACCAGGATACTGAAGCTGTAATAGAGCGTGCCATAGCCGATGATCTGCGTCAGCCCCAACGCCCAGAGCGCGGCAGCCGGGACCTTCCGGTCGCTCATCGAGCGGCGATCTCGAGATCGCCGCTGCGCACTGCTGCGATCGCTTGCGTGCTGCCGCAGCCGCAGCCTGACTTGCCGCTCGCCTTCGCCTTGGCGTCGTCGACACAACAGGCATCGACAGCAGCCGGCGCCGGCCCGCCGCAGCAACCCTGGGACGATGCGCCTGAAAGTGACGCCGGCACAGTGCAGACGCCGGTCTCGGGCAACTCCAGCTGCACGGCATCGGCCGCAGCCATGTCGCCGGCGAGCGCCGCGGCGACCGAGCGGACCTGCTCATAGCCGGTCAGCAGCAGGAACGTCGGCGCCCGGCCGTAGCTTTTGACGCCGACCGTGTAGAAATCGGGCTCGGGGTGGCTGAGCTCGCGATGACCATGGGGCGGGACATCGCCGCAGGAATGTTCATTGGGGTCGATGAGCGGCCCCAGCGCCTTGACGCCTTCGAGCCACGGATCAAGGTCCAGCCGAAGCTCGCGGGTCAAGGTGAGATCAGGGCGCTGACCGGTCGCGGCGATAATCCTGTCGACGGGGCCGAGCGTGTGCAATCCGTCTTTTGTCTGGCCTTCGACAACCAGGCGGCCGTCGACCTCGCGAATGGCAACCGTGGCAAAGCCCGTCACCAGCCGCACGCGGCCGCTCTCGGCGAGATGCCGGACATCCGAACCGAGTTCGCCCCGCGCCGGCAAGGCGTCGGCATCGCCGCCGCCGTAGATGCGGACAAGGTCGGTGCCGCGCGTCACCCAAAGTGCCGAGGTGCCCGGTTCGGTTTGCGCAAGCTCCGCCAATTCGAGCAAGGCATTGGCAGCGGAATGGCCGGCGCCCACGACCAATGTCGTGCGGCCTGCATGGAGATGACGGTCCCGTCCGAGGACATCCGGTATGCCGTAGGCAATGCGGTTTCCAAATTCCTTCTCACCTTCGGCCGGCAAGCCGCCCGCACCGAGCGGGTTCGGCGTTTGCCAGGTGCCGGACGCATCGATGACGGCACGGGCGCTGTCCCGGCGCGTGCCCTCGGCGGTTTCGACCAGAAGCAGGAACGGCCGCGTCTCCCGCGCCTTGCTCAAGACCTTGTCGGCTCCCCACCGGGAAATGGCGACAATGCGGGCATTAGTCTCGATCGACGGCGCCAGTTCGGAAAGCTTTGCGAGCGGCGCGAGATACTGGTGGACGATCTCGCCAGCCGTGGGGAACGCCTCCGGCTCCGGCATCTGCCAGCCGTGGCTCTCGAGAAGTTTTCGGGCGACCGCATCGACACAATAGCGCCACGGCGTGAAAACCCGCACATGACCCCAATCCAGAAGGTTCGACCCGACCGCGGAACCAGCCTCGTAAACCTTGACCGAAAGGCCGCGGCTGACAAGTTGGGCGGCAGCCGCCAGGCCGACCGGTCCGCCGCCGATGATGGCGACCGGGAGATTGCTGTTGGGAACCATAATGTACCTTCTATGCTTCTAGGATTATAGAAATATAGGCCAAAAAGAGTTACGCAGCAGCCTCGCCGACAGCCGGGCCGCATACGGCATCGGCACAACATTCATCGGCAAGAAAGCCGAGGAGATCGTTCATGACAGGGTAATTGGCACGGCAGATCAGCGTCGTTGCCTGGCGTTCCTGGGTGACCAGGCCGGTCAGGACAAGCCGGTGGAGATGATGCGACAGGGTCGACGCAGCGATGCCGAGGGCTTCCTGCAGATAACCGACCGGTCGTCCGGTTTCACCTGCCCTCACCAGCGTGCGATAAAGCTTCAGCCGCGTCGGATTGCCGAGCGCCTCGAGCTGTTTTGCTGCTTGTTCGAGTTTCATGGAAATACGCTAGCTCCCGCTAGCGGGTGTCGTCAAGTTCTATTTCCAAGATTATCGAAGAACTGGATTATACCTTCAGACGCGCCGCCCCGATGCATCGATCACCACCTCGCCGTCTTCCTTGGTGAACGGCCCGATATCCGGATTGGGCAGGATATCGAGAACGGCTTCGGACGGCCGAGCAAGCATGGTGCCGAGCGGCGTCACCACGATCGGCCGGTTGATCAGGATCGGATGCGCCAGCATGAAATCGACAATCTCGTCGTCGGTCCATTTGGGATCGCCGAGATTGAGCTCGGCGTACGTCGTACCCTTCTCGCGCAGCAATTCGCGCGGCGTCATTCCCGTCGCCTTGATCAGCTCGACCAGCCGTTCGCGCGACGGCGGGTTCTTCAGATACTCGATCACATCAGGCTCTTCGCCGGACTGCCGGATGATGGCGAGCGTGTTGCGCGAGGTGCCGCAGTCGGGGTTGTGGTAGATGGTGATGGTCATTTCGCGGCTCCCATCTGTCTGATTGGTTTGGGCTCGCTGAGCAGCCATCCTGCCAAGGCCATGGCAAGCAGCGCGCCCAGCAGCTCGGCGACGATGAACGCCGGCAGGTCAACAGGACGGATGCCCGCGAACGTGTTTGAAACCGCTCGCGCAATGGCGACCGCCGGATTGGCGAACGACGTCGATGCGGTGAACCAATAGGCCGCGGTGATGTAGAGGCCGACCAGCCAGGGAATCGCATCCGAACGGAAGCGAAGTCCCGCCAGAATGGTGAAGATCAGGCCGAAGGCGGCCACCAACTCCGCGAGCCATTGTCCGTTTCCGGTCCGCACGGTTTGCGAGATCTGTAGAATCGGCAGTTCGAACATGGCGTGCGCCAGCAGCGTCCCGGCAACGCCGCCGACAAGCTGGGCGATGACATAGGCCAGTGCGGCGTTCGCTTCGATTTCCCGCCTGAGGGCGAAAACCAGCGTCACCGCCGGATTGAAATGCGCCCCGGAAATCGGTCCGAGTATGGTGATCAACACCACCAAAATCGCTCCAGTCGGCAAGGTGTTGCCGAGCAGGGAAACAGCGACGTCGCCCGTCAGCCTGTCGGCCATGATCCCGGACCCGACAACCGTCGCGACAAGCATTGCCGTGCCGAGCGCTTCCGCGACAATGCGACGGGACAGGTCAACCGCCATATTAGCCGGCCTTCGGTAGATCGCGGCCGATTTCATCCAACCGTTTCTGCAGAGCGAGCCTGTCGATCGTGTTCATCGGCAGGCTGACGAAGATCGAGATCCGATTGTTGAGCATGCGATAGGCTTCGGCAAAGGCCAGATGTTTTTCGGCGTCGGTGCCTTCCACGGCGGCCGGGTCGGGCACGCCCCAGTGCGCCGTCATCGGCTGTCCCGGCCACACCGGGCAGGATTCATTGGCCGCATTGTCGCAGACGGTAAAAACGAAATTCATCTCGGCCGCGCCGGGAGCCGCGAATTCCTGCCAGTCCTTCGAACGGGCGAAGGACGTGTCGTGGTTGAGGGTTTTCAACAGCTGGAGCGCGTAGGGATGGACCTCTCCCTTCGGGTGCGATCCGGCCGAATAGGCCCTGAACTTGCCGGCGCCGACACGGTTCAGGATCGCTTCGGCGAGGATCGACCTCGCCGAATTGCCGGTGCAGAGAAAAAGCACATTGTATGGCTCGCTCATGGCGTAGTCCCTTCTAACAGTTGCACGTCACCGCCTGAATGACCGGCTGGCAGAGCTCCGGCGCGCCGCTGCAGCAATCCTCCATGAGATAGGCAAGGAGATTCCGAAAGCCGGTCATATCGGCGACGTAGCGGATTGTCCGGCCGTCGCGCTCGGCACGGACCAGGCCGGCATGGTCGAGGACCTTCAGATGCGCCGACATGGTGTTCTGCACCGTATCGAGGCGCGAGGCGATCTCGCCGGCCGGCACACCGTCTGCGCCCGCCCGGACCAGCAGGCGAAACACTTCGAGCCTGGTGTCCTGGCCAAGCGCTGCCAATGCAAGGAGGGCGGCTTTCTTGTCCATGTATCTATACATCCAGAGTTAAGGATATTTAGCGCCAACATATGACAGCTGGATGACGGCAGGCAAGAGCCCCGATATCCAGATTTCGCCGATGTCCTGTCTGTACGGAGGGGCGATTCTCGGCTTGGCCTCAGGGTTTCGATGCCAGCCGCGCACCGGTCTTGACGTCGACCACCTCCGGCTTGCCAGCATCGATCGCACCGTCCCAGCCGCCGCCGAGCGCCTTGTTGAGCGCGATGTAGTCGGTGACGATGGCGATGCGGCTTTGCAGCAGATCGTCCTCGGCCGAGTAGAGCGAGCGCTCCGCGTCCAGCACCTCGAGAAGGCTTGTCTCCCCGGCCTTGTAAAGCGTGCCTTCAAGGCGTGCCGTGTCCGCGTAGGATTTCGCGGAAGCAGCGAGCTTGCTGTTCCTGATGCGCTCCTGGCGTAGCGCAACGAGCGCGTTTTCCACATCCTCGAGCGCCGTCAGCACGGAGGCCCGGTAGGCGATGAAATATTGATCGCGCTGGGCTTTGGCGACCTCGACGGCCGCCTTCAGCTGACCGGCATTGAACAGCGGCACGCTGAGCGCCGGCCCGAATGACCAGCCGATCGAGGAGTTCTTGCCGAGATCGCCGAGCTTGAAGGCTGACGTGTCGATGTCTCCCGTCAGGCTGACCGAGGGATAGCGCGCCGCCTCGGCCTGGCCGATCTTGGCGGTGTATTGCGCATATTGCCGCTCGGCCATGCGCACGTCGGGGCGGGCTAGCAGAATGTCGGCCGGAATCCCGGCCGGGATCGGCAGGCGCGGGGTGGGAATCGGCGCGATGCGCCTCAGCCGCTCGTTCAAGGCGGAAGGCGGACGGCCGGTGAGCACCGCAAGGCGATGCACCGCTTCGGCGTAGCCTGCTTCCAACGACGGAACGTCTGCCTCGGTGCTGCTTGCCTGTCCCATCGCCTTGGCGACATCGGCCGCTGTCGCCGTGCCGGCTTGCGCCATGGCGCGGGTGAGCACCGCCGTTTGCTTCTGCGAGGCGGCTGCGCGCCGGGCGAGCTGAATGCGAGCCTGATAGCCGCGCGCCTGCGCATAGCTGGACGCCACGTCGCCGACGAGCGTCAGCAGCGTCGAGCGCAGTTCCTCCTCGGAGGCGTCCAGCCCATAGCGCGCGGCCTCGACGCTTCTGCGGTTGGCGCCGAACAGGTCGAGTTCCCAACTGGCGTCAAAGCCGGCCTGGTATTGACTGTAGGCATCGCTGGCAGTTCCGCCCGATGTGGTCGCAGCCGTCTTGTTGCGCGTGGCGGAACCGGAGCCGTCGGCGGACGGGAACAATGTACCGACGCTCTGGCGGTAGCTGGCGCGCGCCTCGCGGATCCTGGCTTTTGCGGTTGCCACATCGAGATTGCCGGCAACCGCTTGCTCGACAAGTGTATTCAGCTCCGGATCGCGCAGGCGTCGCCACCACTTCGACAGTTGCGCCGGCCTGATGACCTTGGCCGGGTTCTGACCGCTCCAGTTCGCCGGCACCGGCAGGATCGGCGTCTGATAATCCGGGCCGACAACGCATCCCGCGAGCAGGACGGCGGTGAGAATAGGCACAATCGTCCGCCTCGCGGCCACCGAGCCACGTTCAAAACCTGTCATATGAAGAACCCTTATTGCTGTTTGGCTATTGTCGGCGTCTCGCCCGTATCCTGCCCAGTGTCCTGTTTGGCCGCCCTGCCCTTGAAGATGCGTCGCACCGTGACGAACAGCAGCGGCACGAGGAACACGCCGATCACGGTCGCAGCGATCATGCCGCCCATGACGCCGATGCCGACGGAGTTCTGCGCCCCCGAGCCGGCGCCACTGGCGATCGCCAGCGGCGTCACGCCGAGGATGAAGGCCAGCGACGTCATCAGGATCGGTCGCAGCCTTTGTCGCGCCGCGTCCAGCGTCGCCTCGACAAGACCCATGCCGGCAGTCTGCCGCTCGATGGCGAACTCGACGATGAGGATGGCGTTCTTGGCGGCAAGCCCTATCGTGGTCAGCAACCCGACCTTGAAATAGACGTCGTTGGTCTGGCCGAACAGGGTCGCCGCCAGCAACGCGCCGAAGATGCCGATCGGCACCGAGAGCATGACCGCGAACGGGATCGACCAGCTTTCATAGAGCGCGGCCAGACACAGAAACACGACCAGCGCCGAAATCGCATAGAGAGACAGCGCCTGGTTGCCGGAAAGCCGCTCCTGGTGCGACAGTCCGGTCCATTCGTGGGAATATCCGGCGGGCAGCTGCGCCACCAGCCTGTCGATCTCGTCCATCGCCGCACCCGAACTGACGCCCGTGGCCGCCGCGCCCTGGATCTCGACCGCCGCCGACCCGTTATAGCGTTCGAGCCTGGGCGAGCCGAATGTCCAGTGGCTGGAGGCGAAGGCCGAGAACGGCACCATGGCGCCGTTGGAATTGCGGACCTGCCATTTGTCGAGATCCTCCGGCTGCATGCGGAAGTCCGCGTCCGACTGCAGATAGACCGGCTTGACCCGCCCACGATCGATGAAGTCGTTGACGTAGTCGCTGCCCCAGGCAGTCGAAAGCGTGTTGTTGATGTCGGCGAGGCTGATGCCCAGCGCGCTCGCCTTTTCCTGGTCGATATCGACCGAAAATTGCGGCTGGTCCTCCTGGCCGTTCGGGCGTGTGTTGGCGAGCAGCGTGCTCTTCGCGGCCAAGCCGAGAAGCTGGTTGCGCGTCTGGATCAACGCCTCATGGCCGGCGCCGTTGACGTCCTGCAGGTAGAAATCAAAGCCGTTGGTGTTGCCGAAACCCTGGATGGCGGGTGGGGCGAGTGCGAAAACCTGGGCATCCCTGATCTTGGAGAAGGCGCCCATGGCGCGGCCGGCGACCGCAGACACGGAAAGGGCCGAGGCCTTGCGCTGGTCAAAATCCTTCATCCGCACGAAGGCGATGCCGACATTCTGCCCGGCGCCGCCGAAGCCGAAGCCGGAAGCCGTGAACACGCCTTCGACCGCGTCCTTCTCTTCGTTGAGATAGTGGTTGGTCACCTCAGCCAGCACGCGCTCGGTACGGTCCTGCGTCGCGCCGACCGGCAGCGATGCGCTGGTGATCAGGATGCCCTGATCCTCATCCGGCAGGAACGAGCTCGGCAGCCGGGCAAACATCCAGCCCATGGCGATGACGATGGCGAGGAACACGGCGAGGAAGCGCCAGGAACGGTTGATGATGCCGTGCGAGCCGTCGCGGTAGGCGATGGTGCCGCGATCGAACATGCGGTTGAACCAGCCGAACGGACCCCTTTGCGTCGCATGGTCCTTGGCAGGGCGCAGGATGGTGGCGCAAAGTGCGGGCGTCAACACCAGCGCGACCAGCACGGACAGCACCATGGCCGAGACGATGGTCACCGAGAATTGCCGGTAGATGATGCCGGTGGAGCCGCCGAAGAAAGCCATCGGCACGAACACGGCCGACAGCACGGTGGCGATGCCGATCAGCGCGCCGGTGATCTCGTTCATCGATATGCGCGTCGCCTCCTTCGGCGGCAGGCCCTCCTCCTGCATCACGCGTTCGACATTCTCGACGACGACGATGGCGTCGTCGACGAGCAGGCCGATGGCGAGCACCATGGCGAACATGGTCAGCGTGTTGATCGAATAGTCGAACAGCGACAGCACACCGAACGTGCCGAGCAGCACCACCGGCACGGCGATCGTCGGGATGATGGTGGCGCGCAGGTTCTGCAGGAAGACGAACATCACTAGGAACACCAGCACGATCGCCTCGGCAAGCGTCTTGACCACCTCCTCGATCGACAGCCGCACGAAGGGCGAGGTGTCGTAGGGATAGACGACCTCGACGCCTTGCGGCAGGGTCGAGCTCAGGCGGTTGATCGTCGTGCGCACGGCCTCGGCGGTGTTTATGGCGTTGGCGCCGGTCGCCAGGCTGACGGCGACGCCCGCCGCCGGCTTGCCATTGTAGTGGGCTTGCGTCGTATAGCTTTCGGCGCCGAGCTCGACGGTGGCGACATCGTTGAGGCGGACCAGCGAGCCGTCGGTCTGGCTCTTCAGGATGATGTTGCGGAACTGTTCGGCGGTCTGCAGCCGGCTCTTGGCCGTCACCGTGGCATTGAGCTGCTGGCCCTTGCGCGCCGGCAGGCCGCCGAGCTGGCCGGCCGAGACCTGCGTGTTCTGCGCCTCGATCGCCGAGGCCACGTCGCTCGGCATCAAGGCATATTTGGCGAGCTTGTCCGGATCGAGCCAGATGCGCATGGCATAGCCCGAGCCGAAAAGCTGCGTCGTGCCGACACCCTCGACGCGCTTCAGCGTGTCGTTGACGGTGGCGTCGACATAGTCGGCGAGATCGGTCGAGTTCATCTTGCCATCGCTGGAGACGAAGCCGATGACCATCAGGAAGCCGGTCGAGGATTTGGAGACGGTGATGCCGTTGTTCTGGACCACCTGCGGCAGCTGCGACTGCACGAGCTGCAGCTTGTTCTGCGTCTGAACCTGGGCGGTGTCCGCGTTCGCGCCGCTGGTGAAGGTCAGCGTGATGGAGGCCTCTCCGGTCGAGGTCGACGTCGCCGTCATATAGTCGAGATTGTCGATACCGGTCATGCCCTGTTCGATGACCTTGGTCACCGAGTTCTCGACGGTCTGGGCGTCGGCGCCGGGATAGGTGGCGCTGATGCTCACCGTGGTCGGCGCGATCTGCGGATACTGCGAGATCGGCAGCGATTGCAGCGCCAAGTGGCCGCCCAGCATGATCACGATGGCGATCACCCAGGCAAAGATTGGCCGGTTGATGAAAAACGCGGACATGATGTGCCTCAGTTGTTGCTTGAGGCGCCTTGCGCCGGTTTCTGGCTGCTTTCGGCTGCTTGCATGGGAGCGGGCGCGGCCGAGGATTGACGCTCCTCGATCTCTCCGGTCGCCTCGTCGATCGTCACTTCGACCGCGGTTGCATCGCCACTGGGGCGCACGAGCTGCATGCCCTCGACGATGACGCGGTCGCCATCGCCGACGCCGGAATCCACCAGCCAGTTGTTGCCGACGCTGTTGCGCACGGCGAGCACGCGCGTTTCGACCTTGCCTTCGGCATTGACGACCATTGCCGTCGCCTCGCCCTTGGCATTGCGGCTGACGCCGCGCTGCGGCACCAGGAAACTGTTTTGGGCGACGCCTTCCTCGACGATGGCGCGCACATACATGCCGGGCAAGAGCAGCCGGTTGGGATTGGAGAACTGGGCTCTGAGCGCGAAGGTGCCGGTCGACTGGTCGACATTGGCGCCGGCGAATTCCAGCTTGCCGTTCTGCGCGTAGATGGTGCCGTTGTCGAGCTTCAGCTTGACGCTGACATTGGTCCCGCTGAATTTCAGCCGGCCATCGTTGATCGCCTGGCGCAGATTGAGCAGGTTGGTGCTCGACTGCGTAACGTCGACATTGATCGGATCGAGCGCGCGAATGGTGGTCAGCACCGTTTCCTGGTTGGCGGTGACCAGCGCGCCCGGTGTCAATGTCGATTTGTCGATACGGCCGGCGATCGGCGCGGTGATCGAGGTGCGATTGAGGCTGATCTTCGCGGTTTCGACGCTGGCCTTGGCCGACGCGACGTCGGCCTGCGCCTGCGCCAGCGTCGCCGCGGCATCATCGTAATCCTGCTTCGAGACGACGTTCTGCTTCAGCAGCCCGGCATAGCGGTCGAACTTGGCCTGGGCGGTGGGCACCGCGGCTTCAGCCTTCTGCCGGGCCGCGACGGCGCTGTCATAGGCGGCCTGATAGCTCGCCGGGTCGATGAGGTAGAGCGGCTGCCCCGCCACCACCTCGGCGCCTTCCTGGAACAGCCGCTGCCGGATGATGCCGTCGACCTGCGGCCGGACCTCGGCTACGAGCGAGGCAGCGGTCCGGCCCGGCAGCTCGGCGGTGATCGCCACCGATTGCGGGTGCAGGGTGACGACGCCGACCTCGGGTTTGCCGACACCGCCCATGCCTGCAGGGGCGTTGCTCTGCTCCTGCGAGCAGGCAGCCAGAAGAAGCGCCGCGCACAGCATTCCGGCCCAGGGCGGGAGCCGGCGTACCGGCAGCGGAGACTGACTAGACTGGATGCGCATGGCCTGGATCTTTCCCTGAAATTACTGAAGCCGCCTGGCTGCCGGCATCGGATGGTTCCACCAGGAGCCGGCTGAGATGCCGGCCGAGGAAGCGCTCGTCCATGAAGGCATGGACCACCGGCATGTCGACGAGGCTGAGCAGGGTCGAGTTTCTGGCTGCGATGCCCATCAGCATCAATATGCCGATCAGCGCGCAACCGCATGGCAAGAATGATGGCGCAAAACAGCAGGTATTTCCTCGCGACGAACTAGCGGCCATCAGTCATTTCGCCGTCGGTTGAACCCTTTCCCAGGATGGGAAATGCCGCGCGAAAGAAGACGAGTCTGGTGGCGCCGGTGAAGGCCTGCAGCGACCGCAGCGTCGCCGCCGAACCGCGGCGATGCTGCTCCGGCGCGGCCGCCATCAGCAGCCGCAGCATCAGGAACATCTCCCACATGGAAGTCTCTTTTACAAAAGGCCGGCCGGCCCGATCGCGGGGTAGGCCAAACGGGCCGGCCGGTGCAGCCGGTCAGAGTTGCCCGCCCGTCCGGGGCAGGGGTGGCGGAAGCGGCCTGCCAGAATCGGGCAGGCCTTCGGGGCCGGCTGCATCATCCGGCGGATTGTCCCATGGGCCTTGGGGTGGTCCATGAGGTCTGTCCGCCGAAGCAAGGATTTCGAGCTGTTCGGGCGTCAGCTCGACGCGAAGCGCGGCAATCGTCTCCTTCAGCTTTGCTGCCGAGGCGGCACGTTGGGTTAGATCGTCTGCCAGTCTTTCCTGGACAGCGAAGGCGCGCGGCGCCTTGGCGCCGGGCGCTTCCGCGTCGGCGCCATCCGGGCCATGATCGGGCCGCGCCAGCATCGCCTGCAGCGCGCTGGTATAGTCCCGCCAAGCGTCGAGCTGCTCCGTCCTGATGCCGATGCGGGTCTCAAGCGCGGAAAGCCGGGCGGCGAGCATTTCCGGCGGCGGCCCCATGCGGCCGGGACCAAAACAGTCCGGTCCATGCCGCATCGGCCCGCGCCGGCCGGGCCAGGGCATCGGGCCATGGTCCGCATCGTCCTGCCGGGCCATCGCCGGCGGTTCGTCGCCGGGCGCGGCGGCGGGGTCGGGCTGCGCCGCCAGCACGGGATGGATGGCGGCAAGCGAAAACAGGCCGAGCGCAAGAAATCTGCTTTGCATGATGGTGTTCCTTTCTCTCATGCTTCGGACGGCAGGAGGATAGGAGGCGTCTTTTTCCGCTTCGCTTCGGCGTGTTGCCGAAGGTTTCCGGAAGAAGGAGATTTGTTTCCGAATGTTTCCGCGCCCGGGCCGGAAACAATTGGTTGCAAATTTCCATGCCTTTCAGGCGCGGCTCTCCCTATAATCAAGAGCAAGCAAGGGCATGCAAATGCAGTCACAACCCCATATTCTCGTCGTCGATGATGATCGCGAGATCAGGACGCTGCTCGGGCGCTATCTCGACGGCCAGGGATTTCGCGTCTCGGCGGCGGCGGATCGGCGCGAATGCGAGCACAGACTTGCCACCGGCCAGTTCGACCTGATCGTGCTCGACGTCATGCTGCCCGATGGTTCGGGGCTCGATATCTGCCGGAGCCTGCGTGACCGCAAACCGCATACCCCGGTGATCCTGCTGACCGCGCTCAAGGAGGATGTCGACCGCATCATCGGGCTGGAGCTCGGCGCCGACGACTATCTCGGCAAGCCATTCAATCCGCGCGAGCTCACCGCCCGCATCCGCGCCGTGCTGCGTCGCTCGGCGCCGGAAGAGGCTGCTCCCCCTCGCATGCGCGTCTATCAGTTTGCCAGCTACAGGCTGGAGCCGGACACCCGCAAGGTGACGGATCCGCAAGGCGTGGCCATCGACCTCACCGGCGCCGAGTTCGATCTTTTGCAGGTGTTTCTTGACCGTCCCGGCCGACTGTTGACGCGCGACCAGCTGCTCGACCTGACGCAGGGCCGCGAGCGCGACCCGCTCGAACGCTCGGTCGACGTGTTGATGAGCCGGCTGCGGCGTAAATTCGCCGACGCCGGCGATGGGCCGCTGTTCAAGACGGTGCGCAATGGGGGCTACCAGCTCACCGCGAGGGTCGAGACGGCGGAGAACCACGCGTGACCTCACTGCGCCGCCGCCTCATCCTGCTGCTAGTCGCTTCGATCGTCGGTGTGGTCGGCCTGGCGACGGCCGCCGTCATCAGCGTGCGTGGCGGCCGTCGCCAGGCCGACCACACCGACGATC
>NZ_RZSW01000480.1:0-4955 GCF_003997375.1 Mesorhizobium sp. M5C.F.Ca.IN.020.29.1.1
CGCCATCCGGGCGCGTGTCGTCAGCCTGCCTTTGAAGAAGAACGCTGCCGGCGAACTCGGTTTTGCCGTCTATGTCGGCGGCGGTCAGGGCCGTACACCGATGATCGCCAAGAAGATCCGCGACTTCCTGCCCGAGGCGGACCTTCTGTCCTACTGCACGGCGATCCTGCGCGTTTACAACCTCTACGGCCGCCGCGACAACAAATACAAGGCGCGCATCAAGATCCTCGTCCACGAGACCGGCGTCGAGGAGATCACCCGTCAGGTCGAGGCCGAATGGCAGGAGCTGAAAGAGGCGGATCTGAAGCTGCCGGAAGCCGACATCCGCGCCATCGATGCCTATTTCGCGCCGCCGGCGCTGGCCGACCGGCCGGAAGGCGACGAGGTGGTCAAGCAAGCCCGCCTCGATTCCAAGAGCTTTTCGGAATGGCTCGATCAGAACGTGGTGACCCACCGCCATCCTGATTATGCCGCCGTGACCATTTCGCTCAAGGGCATCGGCGAAGCGCCAGGCGATGCCTCCGACAGCCAGATGGAAGCGGTCGCCGACCTTGCCGAGAAATATGCCTTCGACGAGTTGCGCGTCAGCCACGAGCAGAACCTGATCCTGCCGCATGTTGCGCGCGCAGACCTCAAGGCGGTCTATGACGCTCTGGTCGAGATCGGACTGGCGACGGCCAATTCCAACCTGATATCAGACATCATCTCCTGCCCCGGCCTCGATTATTGCGCGCTGGCCACGGCGCGTTCCATTCCGGTGGCACAGGAAATCTCACTTCGTTTCGCTTCGCTTGAGCGGCAGCGCGAGATCGGCGAATTGAAGCTGAAGATTTCCGGCTGCATCAACGCCTGCGGCCATCATCATGTCGGCCATATCGGCATCCTCGGGGTCGAAAAGAAGGGCGCCGAACTCTATCAGGTCACACTGGGCGGCTCGGCCGACGAGAACACCTCGGTCGGCGAGATCATCGGCCGCGGCTTCAGTTCGGAAGAGATCACCGACGCCATCGAGCAGATCGTCGAGACCTATCTCGGCCTCCGGCTCGACAGAAACGAAAAATTCATCGACGCCTACCGCCGTGTCGGTCCCGCGCCGTTCAAGGAGGCGCTCTATGCTGGCGAAGCCAAGGCCGCTTGATCGTATCGTCGACGTCGAGGCCGGCGTCGCCGCCGAAGCGGCGGGGCTCGATGCGCTCTATGGTCATCTGAAGCCGCTTGAGATCATCGAGCGGTCGGCCCGGGAGTTCTTTCGCGGCGAAATCGCCGCAGTTTCGTCCTTTGGCGCGGATTCGGCGGTGCTGCTGCATATGATCGCCAAGATCGACCGGACGTTGCCGGTGATCTTCCTCGACACCGGCAAGCATTTCGAGGAGACGCTCGGCTATCGCGACGCGCTCGTTGCCGATTTCGGACTGACCGATATCCGGGTGATCACGCCGGACGAAGCAGCGCTCGAACGGATCGATCCGACCGGCAATCTGAACGAGACCGACACCGACGCCTGCTGCGGTGTTCGCAAGGTCGAGCCGCTGGCGCGCGGCGTCGAGCCGTTCCGCGCCTGGTTCACCGGCCGCAAGCGTTTTCAGGCGACGACGCGGGCGTCCCTTCCGGTGTTCGAGGCGGTCGGTTCGCGCATCCGCATCAATCCGCTGGCGCATTGGACGACCGCTGACCAGGCCAACTATATGCGCAAGCATCAGCTGCGCGAGAATCCGCTGGTCGCCTATGGCTATCTGTCGATAGGTTGCTTCCCGTGCACGCAGCCGGTGCAGCCGGGCGATGACGCGCGCAGCGGCCGCTGGGCAGGGCACGCCAAGACCGAGTGCGGCATCCATTTGTCGGGCCTGGAAAAGTCGCTGACCGACGCATCGCTTTAGGGTATGTTGATATTCAGGTGATGCCGGCCTGCAAACGGTAGCTTCCTGCGCTTCCGATGCTCACGTACCCAAAGTACGCTCCGCTCCGGGTTCTCGGAAGCCACCATTTTTGCCTCGGCCTGACCTGAATCTCAACGCACCCTGGACTGTTTGATTTTTAGGAATTTCGATGACCGAACCGACGACACTGGAGACCCGCCTCTGGACCCCGAAGGGTTTTCGCGAGGACGAGTGGACCCATGCCGAAAGTGCCGACGCACTGTCCGGCAATGGCCGCTTCATCCTGCCGCTGCAGGCGTTTCTCGACCTCGATCCGGCGGTGCGCCGGTCGGCGAAGGAGCGCCTCGGCGTGCTGCTTCAGCCCGGCGATCAGCTCGAAAAGGTCGCCGACCTGCTCGACCAGATATCGCTGGTGGCGTTGGCCTTCCCGGCTTTCAGTGACGGCCGTTCCTTCTCAAAGGGAGAACTGCTGCGCAGCCGCTACCATTTCGAGGGCGCGGTCCGCGCAACCGGGCAAGTTCTGGTCGACCAGCTGCCGCATATGCTGCGCCTCGGCTTCGACGAATTCGAAGTGTCGAATCCGGTGCTTTTGAAACGGCTCGAGGAAGGCCGCACCGGCGGTCTGCCGCTGTATTATCAGCCGACCGAGAGGCCGGAGGCCAAAGGCCCTAAATATTCCTGGCGGCGGGTGCGCGCCGGCTGATCGCCTGCGCCGGGCAGATCGCCGCATCTGGTCGGACCACCTTGCAGATTCAATCTTTTATTTTCGGTGTCCTGCCCTTAGGATAGGCTCATTATTTCGTGCGCCGAAATAAATATCGCCGCTAAGGGAGGAACCGGAATGGCTGGTAAGAAGATATTGATGCTCGTTGGCGAGTTCAGCGAGGAATACGAGATTTTCGTCTTTGAACAGGCCATGCATGCGGTTGGCCACACTGTCCATGTCGTCTGCCCTGACAAGAAGGCGGGCGACATACTGAAGACTTCGCTGCACGACTTCGAGGGCCACCAGACCTATACGGAAAAGCTCGGCCACGACTACATCCTCAACAAGACCTTTTCCGAGGTGAACCCGGCCGAATACGACGCCGTCTATGCGGCGGGCGGGCGCGGCCCGGAATATATCCGTATCGACAAGCGGGTGCAGGCGCTGGTGCGGCATTTCCACGAGACCGGCAAGCCGATCTTCACCATCTGCCATGGCGCGCAGATCCTGATGGCGGTCGACGGCGTGCTGCGTGGCAGGGAAGTCGCGGCGCTGCATTATTGCGAGCCGGAAGTCACGCTCGCCGGCGGCACCTACATCGATGTCGCGCCGACCGGCGCCCATGTCGACGGCAATCTGGTATCGGCTAAGGGTTGGCCGGGCCTCGCCGCCTTCATGCGCGAATGCCTGAAGGTGCTCGGCACCGAGATCCGCCACGGCGAGATCCTGATGCGCGACGAACGCAAGGCGGCTTGAGCAAGGGCTTGGGAACCGCCGCATTTGTCGTGCGGCGGCTCTACAGCGCCGCGCGTCCTTTTGGGACGCGCAAAGGACGCTGTAGCACTTTGATTCTACGCATGATCCTTTCCGAAAATCGATTTCGATTTTCGGGTCATGCGTTTACGCAGTCATCCGCGCTTCGCGAAACGACACCAGTTTGCTGCGGCTCTCATCCCACAGCGCCAGCTTGACGCAGCGCAGGCTGTCGAGAAGCGTGACACGGCCGATTTCGCGCAGTTCCGGATAGTCCCTCAGGACCTCCTGCAGTCGATAGCACGGCACCTTGGCGGAGAGGTGGTGCACGTGATGCACGCCGATATTGCCGGTGAGCCAGTTCAGCACCGGCGGCAGGTCATAATAGGACGAGCCGTGCAGGGCCGCGTGCTGAAACTCCCATTCGGAGTCCTTTGCCCACTCGGTTTCCTCGAATTGGTGCTGGACGTAAAACAGCCAGATGCCGGCGGAACCGGCCAGAACGACGATGGGTAAGTGGACAACCAGGAACGCTTCGAGGCCGACGAACCAGACGAGGGCGGCGGCGGCGACCGCGATGGCCACGTTGGTTGCCATTGATGACACCCAGGGCGTGAGGCCGCCTCGCATCATGCCGACCGGCAGTCTCTGCTCAAAGATGAAAAGCCAAATGGGGCCGAGGCCGAACATGACGAGCGGGTGGCGATAGAGACGATAGGCAAGGCGGCCCCGCCAGGACATTTGCCGATATTCGGCGACAGTCAGCGTCCTGATGTCGCCCGTGCCGCGCTCATCGAGGTTGCCGGCGCTGGCGTGATGGGTTGCGTGGGCACGTCGCCAGCAATCGTAGGGGGTCAAGGTCAGGATGCCCAGGCCGCGGCCGATCCAGTCGTCGGCGGTGCGGTTGGCGAAGAAGGAACCATGGCCGCAATCGTGCTGGATCATGAAGATCCGCACCAGAAATCCGGCGGCCGGAAGTATGAGGATCAGACCCCACCAATGACCATGGGCATAAGCAACTGAGGACAGTGCCCACAGCGTGGCAAAGGGAATGAGGGTGATGGCAAGTTCGACGGCGCTGCGCCGCCTGTCAGGTTTCTTGTAGCGCGCCAGGATCTTCAACCAGGCACGTTTGCTGTTCGCCACAGCTTCGGGGGAAATCATGTTCATCAGGAAGCATAGACAGACCATTCCGTCGCCGCAAGGCAGGGATCACGCCAAATTACTGCGGGTAATTGTCGCGCGACGCGTAAGGTGCTGCAATGTGGGAGGGCATGCTTCCGGCGGCACGCAACGACAGGCGAATGTGTTGGTCTACCGCAGGGGGCCACGGGCGGCTACGCTGCTCTCGATGCCGTCCAGGCGGTCGAGCAATTCCCTGAAACGATCGGGAATGTCGTTCTCCGTCCGGAACGCCGGCAGCGCACGCAGAAAGCGCATCGTTGCCTCGGTGCCGAACTGGCGCCTGATGCCGGCGGCGAGCCTTTCACGTCTTTCGTCATTGTTGCGGGCGCCATTCTTGTTACGGTCGCCGTCGTTGCGGGTCATCATCTCAAAATCCTGTATCGGCTTCGAAACTCTTCCAGCAGACGAATGGTTCCCCCAACGCAGCATCTTGG
>NZ_RZSW01000481.1:0-4921 GCF_003997375.1 Mesorhizobium sp. M5C.F.Ca.IN.020.29.1.1
GGTCAGCACCTTGGCGCTCTCGACCACGATCTCGCTGGTCAGCGTCGAACCGGCCGCGCCTTCGGCATTTTTCGCGACTTCGGTGATGGCGCCGGCGTCGCGCGTCAGCACCACGTCGACATGGTCGCCGGGCATCACGAAGCCGCCGACGCCGGCTATTTCGTCGGTGCGGATTGTCACCGCCCGCATGCCTGGCGAAAGCAGGTTCGACAGCGTCGCGCGCCCATTGGGACCTGACAGTTTTGCAAGCAAAAGCGGCTCGTTGATCTCGAGGGGTGAAAGCACGACACGACTTCCCTCGGCCAAAGCTTCGTTGATCGTCGTGAAGGCGCCCTGCGGAAGCGAATCCTGCGGCCACGGAATTTCCGCCAGTTGCGTCCGCTCTAGCGCCATGCCGAAGCGCAGCGGCGCCTTGGCGACGACGATCGTCTGAAACTGCATCGCCGGCGGCGCGGGTGTCGGAACTGCGAGCGAAATCCCTCCGGCACGAGCGTTTGCTTCGCTCTTAATCCAGAGATCGGCGGCAAAGATCGAGGCCGCGCCGAACACCGCGGCGATGCCGATCATTGTAATGGCTTTGCCCTTCACACCCGATACCTCAAAATGCACCCTTCTTGTCTTTTGTCTTTGGCCGGACGCTACCGGGCGATTCTGAACAATTAGAAACTTCGCTTATTCGAATTGGAGCTATCGTTGCGTCTGGTTACCGAACCCTTGGACCTTTTTCCGCAATTTGAGTGAGCGCCATTTACTCTTTGGGTCGAACATTCACTTGGTTCGACGTTTCCGGCACGTCGTCACGTTGTTGGCACGGTCAATGCGGCCAGAAGCAATCGGCAGTTTTCAGGAACGAGTTCATCAGGCCTCTGTGAAATGCTTCGCCATCTAATCTGCGATGGCGTCGCTACCGTGAGCGCCCGGGTCCCAGTTCCGGTGATCGGCCTCTTCAAAACCTAGCGCGCCGGCACCGGCGTCTACATCGTGGCCGGTGGCAGGACTTTCTGGCATTTTATCTCGGCGTGCAGGCTGTTTCGACTACACGGAACATGCAGTTGGATATCTGGGCTGACCCATGGCGAAACCGATCTTGTACGGTTATGGTGACAAGTTGGAACGTACGCTTTCCGTCGCCATATTCTTAATTGTATTTACGTGTGCGATCGTCATCTTGCTTTTCAACATTGATTCTATTAGATTGGAAATACCGTATTCGAAAATTGTTTTCGGACGAGACAAGACTGACGATAGCATCGGACCATTTTCTAGCTGTACTAGGATTCTTTTCGCTATTCTCTGTTTCCGTGCTTTCGATGGTAACGATTTTGCTTTTAATTTGGCGCTGCTCTACGAAAGTTGCCCACGTCGTGTCTGAAGTATTCCGCGACGACCGTCCTTAACTCGATCACTTTAGATAGAGCGGGCCTCCAAGACGTTGGATGTCACAGCGCGATCACCCCGACCGTTTCAGAAAATCGCGTCTGTCGCGCCGCATGGGGTCACTGCGACGCTGCCGGCGCCAGTCGCAATATCCTTCCCGCTGGCTCGTCGGTCAACGCCATTACCGCGCCGTCGGGAGCCTGCACCACGTCTCGGATACGCCTGCCGAGAGCGAGGACTTCCTCGCCGGCGACCTGCTTTCCATCGATCCTGACACGAACGATGCCTTCCGCCGAAAGTCCGCCAATCAGGAGGTCGCCTCGCCAATCGGCAAACATGTCGCCGGTGTAGAAGGTCATGCCGGAAGGCGAGATGACCGGCGTCCAGCTATGGATGGAGTCGGCAAACTCCGGCCGGGTGGAAGGATCGGGGATGCGTTCGCCCGAATAATGCCGGCCCCAGCTGACTGCGGGCCAGCCGTGATTCCTGCCCGCTTGCGGAATGTTCAGCTCATCGCCGCCGCGCGGTCCCATTTCCGCCGTCCAGAGCACGCGGGTTTCGGGATGGATCGCTGCGCTTTGCACATTGCGATGCCCGTAGGACCATATCTCATCGGCGCCGTCCTTGCCGACGAAAGGATTGTCGTCAGGCACAGACCCATCGGGATTGATGCGGACGACCGTGCCGAGATGATTGTTCGCGTCCTGCGCCTGTTGCGCCTTGCCGCGATCGCCGAGCGTGACGAAGAGCTTGCCGTCCGGCGCGAATACCAGGCGGGAGCCGTAGTGGTGCCGGCTGGACACGGCTGGTTCCTGCCGGAAGATCACTTCGAAGTTCGAAAGCGCGCTGCCGTTCTTATCCAGACGTCCACGGCCGACGGAGGTGGCCGCGCCGCCGCCGCGTTCCTCCGAGTAGGAGAGATAAACCGTCCGGTTGTTGGCAAAGTCCGGATCGAGCGCCACATCCAGCAGACCGCCTTGTCCGGTGGCGAGGACGTCCGGCACACCGTCGATCGGATCGGAAACGGCCCCCTCGGTCGAGACGAGCCGCAGGCGCCCCGGACGCTCGGTGACCAGCATTGCGCCGTCGGGCAGGTAGGTCGCGCCCCAGGGATGTTCGAGCCCTTCGGCAAAGGTCTCGACCGCAATGCGGCCGGTCTCGCTCTCGATGCTGCCGTCCTGCGCGAGCGTGGTCGAGGGCGCACCGAAGGCAAGAAGAAAAGACGAAGCAATGAATATCCGCAGCATGATTTCTCCATCCGAACGGGGATATAGGGGAGGAGCCGCCGGCTCCCCGATATAATGACCGACTGCCGATGCAGTTCCAAGCTGGCGCGCGCGCCTCGGTTTTCAACTATGACCAGGTCCGGATCGAGCGAGATGAGCACGGGCCTGTGGCACCCTCAGCACGATCTACGTGAAAAGAAGCCAAATGAGCGCGAACTGAAAAACCATCGAGACACAACTGAAACACATCTGCGCGCAGGCGACATGCACGCGAAACGCTTTGGGGCGATGGTCACCCCAAGCCAGGAATGCAGGAGCGTCGCCGATGACACCCGACCAGATCAGACTTGTCCAGGACAGTTTTCGCGAGGTCGTCCCGATTCGCGTGGCCGCCGCCGCGCTGTTCTATGACCGCCTGTTCGCGATCGACGCGGACCTTCGCGCGCTGTTTCCGGTGAGAGACATGACCAAGCAAGGCGCCAAGCTGATGGCGAGCCTGGGCTTCGTCGTGCACGGATTGGACCGTGCCGACACCATCCTCCCGACGGTGCGCGTGCTCGCCAAGCGTCACGTGACCTACGGGGTCGAGGAGCGTCATTACCCGATCGTCGGGCAAGCGCTCATCGAGACGCTGGCAGTCGGCCTCGGTCCGGCTTTTACACCGGCTGTCCGCGACGCTTGGGAGGCAGCCTACGGATTGCTCGCGAATGTGATATCGCGGCTGCCCGCGAAGATCAGCTCGCAGCGTGATTTTATTGGATGCAGCCGAAGGCGACCATCCAGCCGAACGGCAAATCATAAATAGAGGAGAAAACGATGTTCAGATACACAGCTCTTGCAGCGCTTTGCGTTGTGGCAGGTTCCGCTTCTGCCGGCGAACTCACGGCCCGTCAGGGTGGGAGCGTCGATCTCGGCAACTTTCACGGCGTCGTCTACTACACGGAGGCGGCTGACGGCTACCGGGTGGTCACCACGATGGCGGCGGGCGAAGAAAGTTTGCCAGTACGCTTCGTCGCGACCCTCACCGAGGGCCAGGCGTTCGTGATCTCGGTCCCGGGCGAGTTGGCAGGGGCCGGCCAGGCACTCGAAATCTCGCGCGCCCAAGGCAAGCTCGTTGTCGCCAAGGTGGAGTCCACCCAGTAACGGGCGGAAAGTTGACGTTGCGACGTAACTGGATAGCCTTGCGCTTGCTTTCCGCCTCTTCCAAACAACGCGACGAGACAATCGGCACCGCCAAAGGGATGACTATCGTCCCAACCTCGGAGAACGAGATGCTCAAGGTGCAATGCGCAGAGGTTCGATTTCGACTTTTTGAGTGCGGTCGATTTTTCCTGGCGCTGATCGGCGCTGGCGTGCTTGCGTCGGCCGCCTTTGCCGATGCCGAGCCCACAATCCTCGCCGTCGCGGATTTCGAGTTCAAGGATACATCCGGCGAAGTCAGGGACCAGACCGCCGAACACGAGGCGCGACTGAAGGCATTTGGCGTTGCGTTGCAGGATGGTCTTTCGGGCAACCAGAAGATCGACCTCGTCGCACTACCCTGTCAGGCAGAGCAGTGCACCATCAAGGACCCCGGCCTTGTCGATCTCTCCAAGCGGGCAAGAACAGTCAGCGCGAAATATCTCCTGATCGGTCAGGTGCACAAGATGAGCACGCTGGTTGGCTGGGTGAAGTTCGCAGTGCTGGATTTGAACGACAACAAACCTGTCTGCGACCGATACCTGACCTACCGCGGGGATACCGACGAAGCGTGGCGACGCGCAGCAGAGTTCACGGCGCGCGACATCGAGAAGCACTGCATTCCGTAGCGTTGCGTCTATCACCAGCGCATCTTGGAAGACTTGGCTTCCCGGGCCGCTTTAGCTCCGTTGGTAGAGCACATCATTCGTAATGATGGGGTCAGGTGTTCGAGTCACGCAAGCGGCACCAAAGTTTGTCAAGAAAATCAAAGGTCTAAATCCAACCATCCGGGCGATCGAGTTGGAGACATTGCTTTCCGCTAAGCCTTTGTCTCCGCGTTGTCTCCAGAAAAATGCTGGCTACGGGATACGGATGGCGAGCAGCGGCGGCATTCCCGGCCTCGACGCTCCGCGCCAATCGGGATCAGGCTTGGGCGAAGCGGCCGATTTGGAATACGGGACTGGCCGAAGACGACGGTGGCGCTCGCCGGTCCCGTTTGCCGCAGCGGATTTAGAGCGGGATGAGATTAGTTTCGGTCATAGCCGGAGTTTTTGAAGTAGTGTGAGCACTCGGCGGATGTGATGCGGTTGAGAATTTGGCCGATCGCGTCGCAGACGGTTTGGACGGTGCGGCTTGCT
>NZ_RZSW01000482.1:0-4920 GCF_003997375.1 Mesorhizobium sp. M5C.F.Ca.IN.020.29.1.1
GGTTCGGGGCCGCTGTTCGGCGCCTGGGGCAATAGCGATGCGACGGAAGCGCGGCGGCTGGTCGACATCTGCCTGGAGGCCGGCGTCAACCTGTTCGACACCGCCGACGTCTATTCGAACGGCGCCTCCGAAGAGGTGCTCGGCGCGGCCATCAAGGGCCGCCGCGATGCCGTGCTGATCTCGACCAAGACCTCGCTGCCGATGGGCGACGGACCCAACGATGCCGGCTCCTCCCGTTCGCGTCTCATCAAAGCCGTCGAGGACGCGCTCAAGCGTCTCGGCACCGATTACATCGACCTGCTGCAACTGCACGCTTTCGACGCCGCAACGCCGATCGAGGAGGTGCTGTCGACGCTGGACAGTCTCGTGCGCGCCGGCAAGCTGCGCTATGTCGGCGTCTCCAACTTTTCCGGCTGGCAAGTGATGAAATCGCTCGGCCTGGCGGACAAGCACGGCTACCCGCGCTACGTTGCCCATCAGGTCTATTACTCGCTGGTCGGGCGCGACTATGAATGGGAGTTGATGCCGCTAGGCCTCGACCAGGGCCTCGGTGCGCTGGTGTGGAGCCCGCTCGGCTGGGGCCGCCTGACCGGCAAGATCCGCCGCGGCGAGCCACTGCCGGAAAAAAGCCGGTTGCACGACACCGCAAGCTTCGGGCCACCTGTCGAGGACGAGCAACTCTACAGGGTCGTCGATGCGCTCGACACTGCCGCCAAGGAAACCGGCAAGACGGTGCCGCAGGTCGCCATCAACTGGTTGCTGCAGCGGCCGACCGTCGCCTCTGTCATTATCGGCGCACGCAACGAGGAACAGCTGCGCCAGAACCTCGGCGCCGTCGGTTGGTCATTGACATCAGACCAGATCAAGAAGCTTGACGCGGCAAGCGCGGTCACCGCACCCTATCCGTATTTCCCCTATCGCCGGCAGGAGGGTTTTGCCCGGCTGAGCCCAGCTGCGGTCTGACCCCGCTCGATATTTCAAACGCCCGGCGACAGGGCATGTTGAGATTCAGGTCAGGTCGCGCCGAGAATGGTGGCTTCCGAGAACCGGAGCGGAGCGTACTTAAAGTACGTGAGCCCCGGAAGCGCAGGAAGCCGCCATTCGCAGGCCGGCCTCACCTGAATATCGACACGCCCTAATGCAGCACGAACTCGCCGTCGACCTTGTGCCATTCGTTGGGCGCGATCAGCTTCTGGTGCGTATAGCTCACCGAATGCAGCGGGCCATCGAGCTTGGTCTGCCAGAACTCGATGAACCGGATCAGCACCGGAAATTTCGGAGCGATGTCGTAGTCCTGCCAGATGAAGCTCTGCAGCAGATGCGGATGATCGGGAAAATGATAAAGGATCTTGGCCGTGGTCAAGCCATAGCCCTTGAGCATCAGGTCCATTTCGGAATGGTCACGCATCGCGGTCCCCTGGTTGATTCTCCTTTCCTCCCAATTTGAAATTGTGCGCGCTATTTGCTTAATCGTCTATTGATATTTCGTAGTTAGAGGCCAGGTTTACGACGCAAAAACATGTATTTAGCAGCGATCGTAGTCGAGTGCTGATAGCGGCGAAAACGACGTCTGCGGCATCCCGCCGCGCGAATCCAACGTCTAATGTTGCCGTCACTGCGGAACTGTTAATAATGCGCGCGAATTCGCGGCCGCTGCGCCGCGATGCTGCTCGGCGGGCAAGCTGGCAGTTGGTCTTGGGAGGGAATGGAAAAATGTCCGAGGTTCATGTCCATCGCGTCCAGCCGGCGTGGAAGAAGAACGCGCTGATCGACAATGACACCTATTTGAAATGGTACACCGACAGCGTGAAGAACCCGGATAAATTCTGGGGCAAGCACGGCAAGCGCATCGACTGGTTCAAGCCCTACAGCAAGGTCAAGAACACCTCCTTCGACGGCAAGGTCTCGATCAAATGGTTCGAGGATGGCGAGACCAACGTTTCGTGGAACTGCATCGACCGGCATCTGAAGAAGCGCGGCGATCAGACCGCCATCATTTGGGAAGGCGACAATCCCTACGATGACAGGAAGATCACCTATAACGAGCTCCACGCGCATGTCTGCCGGCTCGCCAATGTGATGAAGAAGCACGGCGTCAAGAAAGGCGACCGCGTCACCATATACATGCCGATGATCCCGGAAGCCGCCTATGCAATGCTCGCCTGCACGCGCATCGGCGCTATCCATTCGGTGGTCTTTGGCGGCTTTTCACCGGACGCGCTGGCCGGCCGCATCGACGACTGCAAATCAACCTTCGTCATCACCGCCGACGAAGGCCTGCGCGGCGGCAAGCCCATCCCGTTGAAGGACAATACCGACAAGGCGATTGAGATCGCCGCCAAGGCCGGAACGAAAGTCGAGAAGGTCGTCGTCGTGCGCCGTACCGGTGGCAAGACCGGCTGGGTCGCCGGACGCGACGTCTGGTACCACGACGAGGTCGCGACGGTGAAAGCGGAGTGCAAACCCGAGAAGATGAAGGCCGAGGACCCGCTGTTCATCCTCTACACATCGGGTTCGACCGGCAAACCGAAGGGCGTGCTGCACACCACGGCCGGCTATCTCGTCTATGTCTCGATGACCCACCAATATGCCTTCGACTACCATGACGGCGACATCTACTGGTGCACCGCCGATGTCGGCTGGGTCACCGGCCACAGCTACATCGTCTACGGGCCGCTCGCCAACGGCGCCACCACGCTGATGTTCGAAGGCGTGCCGAACTACCCGTCGCAGTCCCGGTTCTGGGAGGTCATCGATAAGCACAAGGTCAACATCTTCTACACCGCCCCGACGGCGTTGCGGGCGCTGATGGGCGCCGGCGACGCCCATGTCGCCAGGACGTCGCGCAAATCGCTGCGCGTGCTCGGCACGGTCGGCGAGCCGATCAATCCGGAGGCCTGGGAGTGGTATTTCAACGTCGTCGGCAACGGCAAGGTGCCGATCGTCGACACATGGTGGCAGACCGAGACCGGCGGCATCCTGATTACGCCGCTGCCCGGCGCCACCCACCTTAAGGCAGGTTCCGCGACGCGGCCGTTCTTCGGCGTCAAGCCGCAACTGGTGGACGGCGACGGCAAGGTGCTGGAAGGTGTTGCCAGCGGCAACCTCTGCATCGCCGATTCGTGGCCGGGCCAGATGCGCACCGTCTATGGCGATCACGAGCGCTTCGTGCAGACCTATTTTTCCACTTACAAGGGCAAATATTTTACCGGCGACGGCTGCCGGCGCGACGCTGATGGCTACTACTGGATCACGGGCCGCGTCGACGACGTCATCAACGTTTCCGGCCACCGCATGGGCACGGCCGAGGTCGAATCCGCGCTGGTTTCGCACGAGAAAGTCTCCGAAGCCGCCGTCGTCGGCTATCCGCACGACATCAAGGGCCAGGGGATCTACTGCTACGTCACTTTGATGGCCGGCGAGAAGCCGAGCGAGGAGTTGCGCAAGGAACTCGTCGCCCATGTCCGCAAGGACATCGGCGCCATCGCCACGCCCGACAAGATCCAGTTCGCTCCGGGTCTGCCGAAAACCCGCTCGGGCAAGATCATGCGACGCATCCTGCGCAAGATCGCCGAGGACGATTTTGCCGCGCTCGGCGATACCTCGACGCTGGCCGACCCGGCGGTCGTCGACGACCTCGTCGCCAACCGGCAGAACAAGAGGGGATAAGAAACATCCGATCGACGGTCGGCAGAAACCCAATTGGATGAGATCGGCTCGTCCCCGCGCTACCGATAAAGATCCGCTCGCGTCGGCGGCAGTCCGCTCGGGCCCCGCGCGCGCTTGGTGACGACGGTCTGGAAAATCTGCGCCGAGGCGCGTTCGAAAGTGATCGAACATCCGGTGAGATAAAGCAGCCACAGGCGCGCCTTGGCTTCGCCGACCTCGGCGATCGCTTCGTCGAAGCGTGCGTGGAGGCGCTCGGCCCACAGACGGCAGGTGCGGGCGTAGTGCTCGCGCAAATTCTCGACATCGTAGACGAGGAAGCCGTGCGCTTCGAGATTGCCGAGCGTCATGCCGATCGTGTCGAGCTCACCGCCGGGAAAGATGTATTTGATCAGCGCCTTGAATTCCGGGCCCTTGCGCAAGGTCTTCTTCATGCTGCCCTTGTCGCGCCGGGTGATGGCATGATGCAGGTAGATGCCGCCCGGTTTGAGCAGGCGATGGATGGTCGAGAAATAGGCGGCGTGGTTGGCGAGCCCCAGATGCTCGAACATGCCGATCGAGGATATCTTGTCGAAGGAGCCGGACAGCTCGGCGTAGGATTTTATCTCGATGGTGATGCGATCTTCCAGCCCCTCGGAGCGGATGCGCTCGCGGGCAAGTTCGGTCTGGGCTTCCGACAGCGAGACACCGTGGCCGACGACGCCGTAATTTTTCGCGGCATGGATGAGCATGGCTCCCCAGCCGCAGCCGATGTCGAGCAGTCTTTCGCCCGGCTTCAGCCGGAGCTTGCGGCAGATATGATCAAGCTTGTCTTTCTGCGCCTGGTCGATGCCGTTGGCGAAATCGGTGAAATAGCCGCAGCTATAGACCATGCGTTCGTCGAGGAAGAGCCGGTAGAAGGCGTTCGAAATGTCGTAGTGGTGCCGGATCGCTTGCCTGTTCGACCCGCTGACGAAGGGGTTGCGCCCGGAAAGGTCGGTCCGCGCCGTCATCTGTTTTCTCGAAAACAGCACGGCCGGCAGGTCGCGCAGGACCGCGAGCTTGGGCAACGACTTTAGCTTCGTCCTGAGCTTGCCGTGCGCAGGCAGAGCGTAGAAATCGAACAGCGATCCGCCTTCCACGTCGATGGTCTTGGAAATCCACATTTCGATCAGCGTCGAGAGGTTGGGCCGACGCATCACCTGCCAGACGATGTCCTGGTCGTTTATGGTGAGCACGGGTCCCGTGGCGGGCCCCGTCCGCTCGCCACTCCAC
>NZ_RZSW01000483.1:0-4919 GCF_003997375.1 Mesorhizobium sp. M5C.F.Ca.IN.020.29.1.1
GGCGAGGCCAGCGCGACATGGCCGTCGGGCCGCACCAGATAGGCACCGTCGCGATGCAGGCCCGTGGCTTTAGCCATGTCGGACCAGGCGAAGCTGTGGATCGGGATGCCGGTCGGAGCCAGCATCGCCCGGAACTCGGCATTCGCCTCGCCATAGACATGCACCTGCCAGTCCAGCGAGCGCAGCGGCTCGAAATTGTTGCCGCTGGCGGAGAGGACATAGGGCAGGCGGTCGCCGCCGCTGATTTTCCCGGCCGTGCCGGAACTGATCGGCCCGGAACGGTACTGGATCGCGGCCTGCGAGATCAGGCCGAAGAAGGCACGCGAGCCGTACGACGTGTGCAGCAGCACGTTCATGATCTTCGGCATCAGATAGCGCCGGAACAGGCCGACCAGGCGCGAGCGGCTGGTGATGAAGCGGAACGCCGTGTCGGTGCTCTCGATCAACTTTCGAGCAAAGGCGATGCGTTCAGGCTCGTAGCTGTCGAGCAGGCGCTGATCGGCACGGCCTTGAACCACGGCAGCGAGCTTCCAGCCCAGGTTGACCGCATCGCCCATGCCGGTGTTCATGCCCTGGCCGCCGGCCGGGCTGTGGATGTGGCCGGCATCGCCGCAGAGGAATACGCGGCCGACGCGGAAGCGTTCGGCAACGCGGTGGTGGACGCGGTAGGTCGAAAACCAGTTGACTTCGTTGACCTTGATACCCGTGTCGCTCTCGACATCCGCGCGGATCGCCTCGAAGGTGATCGTCTCGTCGGCTTCATGCGCCTTCGGGACGATGCCGATCAGACGCAGTGAACCGGATTGCCTGACCGGCATGACGATCGCGAAACCGTAAGCGCTGACCGTAGTGTCCATGCCATTGCGGGTGACCGCGCCGCTGCCCGTCACGTCGGCGACGTAGAAGGCCTGTTCGTAGGTGCCACCCGGGAAGCCGATATTTAGCCCATGCCGCACGGTGCTGCGGGCGCCGTCGCAACCGACGAGATAGGCAGCGCAGACTGTCTCGGTCACACCGCCATTGCGCAATGTGGCGACAACCGAACTGCTCCTGTCCTCGAACGCGACCAGCTCCGTGTTGCGCTCGACCCGAACCCCGGCGCGCTCGAGATGCGTGACCAGGATATGCTCGTGAATGTCCTGCGGCAGCGCAAATGCGAAGGGGAACGGGCTGATGCCGCGGCCGAAGTCGGAGAGCGGCAGCTTTGCGGCAATGCCGGCCGGCGTGCGCACGGTGAGTTGCTCCAGCCGCACGCCGGCGGCAAGCACCTCCTCGACGATGCCGATCTGTCGATGGAACTCGAGCGTGCGGGCCTGGACGGCGAGCGCGCGCGATGTCTCGCCTGGACCTGCGGACTTGTCGAAGATGCGGACCGGCACGCCGAGACGGGTGAGCCAGAGGCCAAGCGTCAGCCCGGTCGGTCCGGCGCCGGCGATCAGGACTTTCGTTTGTGACGGGCTCATCGGGATTCTCCTGCCGCGATGCGAACCTGTTCGTGTTCGCGCAGCCGGTTGACGCCGGCGGTTACGACCACATCGCCTTCGGCCAGGCCGCCGCTGACGACGACCCGCTCGGTCTCGTAACGGGCAATGACAACGGGCTTCAGCTCGACGGCCGAGGAAGCGCCCACAATCCACACGGCCGGCTTACCGCCCTTGTCGAACAGTGCACTTCCCGGCAGCACCACGACAGGCGCGCCGGATTCGTTGACACGGCCCGCGACGCTGCTGCCAAAGCGCATTTCATTCGGGGCGTTGCGCAGCGAAACCTTCACTTGGAAGGTGCGGGTGGCGGCATCGGCCACAGGCGACACCTCGTGTATGACGCCGGATGTCGAGATCGCCGGGTTGCTCAGCAGCGAGACCATGATCTCCGGCGGATGCCCAGCGCTGCGGCGATTTGAGAACACAGCTTCGGCGATCGAGAAGACAGCGTCGCGGGCTTGCGGATCGGCGATGCGCACGACCATCTGCCCGACATTGACGAGCTGGCCTTCCTCGGCGCCAGTCGCCGTCACCAAGCCGTCGAAATCCGCGTGCAGTTCGGTATAAGCGAGCTGATCCCTGGCCATCTCCAAGCCAATCTTAGCCGAGTCCAGCTTGGCTTGCGCCGAGCGGAGGTTCTTCAACGTCGCATCGTAGCTGGCGCGCGTCGTGAAGCCTTTGGCAAGCAACGCTCTGAGGCGGGCCTCGGCGGCGCTAGCCTCGACCAGCACGGCCTGCGCCGCCGCGACATCGGCCTCGGCGTTGCGCAAGCGGTTGCGATAATCCTGGTCCTCGATGCGGGCGAGCACTTCGCCTTTCCTGATCATCTGGCCTACTGCTGCCGTGCGCTGCACGAGCTTGCCGGAGAGCCGGAACCCAAGGTCGCTTTCGCGCTGTGGGCGGATTTCGCCGATCGCGAGCCGGCTGTCCGCCTGCGGTGCCGGCTTCACCGTCACGGCCTTGACCAGCTTCGCTTCCGGCACATCCGGCTTTGCGCTCGCGGCCTCGCCCTTGGCAGCGTACCAGGTGACGGCGGCGGCGCAGGCGAGCGCCGCGATCGATACGCCGACGAGGCCACGTATCAACCTGCTGTGGAATGTGGCAGTCATGTTGTCTCCTATCCATGTTGCGACCGGCGCCGGAATGGGTGCGACAGCCGGCTATGATCCTTGCTGGAGACGGGGCCGGACGCCTTGGCGCCGAAAACAGGGTCAATTCGCCCGTTCACCAGCACGCTTTCATTCGGCTTTTCAGGCGCTGAAATCCCGATCGGATTCTGAAAATTTTCCGATGTTTTGGCGACCGACCTTTTCCATGCTGGCCCTTTGAAAGGTCCTCGAATGGGGCGCCCAGGGAAAAACCGGAACACTGGTAGCGCAGGAGAACTTCGACGCCGGCCAGGTCGACTACGCGCAGTCGCACTATGATCGGGCCGCCGACCTTGCCCGCAAGGGCATTAACGCCAAATCGTCGCTGGATGAGGCCAGGAACGATCTCGACAAGGCCAAGCAGCAACTGGCCGCGGCCGAGCAGGGCATCCTCAGCGCCAGGGCTGCGCTTGGCGGCAATCCCGATATCGAGACCGACAAGCATCGACCGTGATGGCGGCGCTCGCCGCGCGCGACAAGGCTGCCTACGATTTGGGGCAGACCACGGTCAGGGCGCCGGCCGCCGGCATCATCAGCCAGGCTGCCTCGTTCAAGGTCGGCCAGTATGTCGGCTCGGGTACGCCGCTGGTTTCGCTGGTCGAGACCGGCGACACCCGGATCGATGCCAATTTCAAAGAAATCCAGCTCACCAATATGAAGCCCGGCCAGAAGGCTGAAATCGTGGTCGACACCTATCCGGGTAAGACGTTCGAAGCCACGGTCAAGGCGATCGGCGCCGGCACGGGGGCCGAGTTCTCGCTGTTGCCCGCCCAAAACGCCACCGGCAACCGGGTCAAGGTCACCCAGCGCATTCCGGTACGCCTGCAACTGGCCGATGCCGACGCCAAGATGGCGCTGCGCACCGGCATGAGTGCGACGGTCACGGTGGACACCGGCGTTTCCCGCGGGCTTCCGAGCATCTTCGGCCACGCCACGGCGGGTGAGGCGCAATAGACCACCTCGGTCCATCGGCTGATGAAGCCTGAGACTACGTCAATGACTTCAAGCTGCTGATGATCATAACGCTGCTTGCCATCCCGTTTGTTTTCCTGCTGCGCAAGCCAAAGGCTGGTCCGACCGCCGGTCCCGCCGCGCATATGGGCTGACGGCTTGTCAACTTGCCGGTCACACCTCCTATCTGCCCAGAACAAGGCTCCAGTAGCGCAGCGAGCTGTCGCGGCCGTCCCGCACATAGGCCAGACCGAAGCGGGTGAAGCGCGGGTCGAGCATGTTGCGGCGGTGGCCGGCCGAATGCATCCAGATGTCGAACAGCTTCTGCTGATCGAAACGGCCCTCGGCGATGTTTTCGGCGGCAGCACCGCTAATGCCGTTGCCCTTGACGCGCGAGGCGAATCCCTTGCCCCAGCCTGTGGTATGGGTCATGCGGCCGCCGCGCGCCATATAGCCGGACTGCTGCAGGGCTGCCTGTTCGAGCTGAGGGTCGGGGAGAAGCGGCCCGAGGCCGGCTGAGGCACGGATGCCCGCCAGTGTGCCGACGGCGGAGGCGGAGACCCCGGCGCCTTCGCCGGTGGGCAGCACAGTGGCGCAGGCAGCGAGCCCGGCCAGTGCAGCAAGGCCGGCAGCTCTAAATAGCATTCGCCTGTTAAAGTTTGATCGGGCATCGGAATTTTCGATTTTGGCAACGGTCATGCCCGACTGACATAGCGGTGATCATGGCTTTTGCCGGGCCGGCGCTCAAAAATCTCGCTCACTGCGCGCTTAGCCGTCCGCGAACCCCGCTGACTGCACGCTACGCGCGGTATTCTCCAAGTTAGTCACCCAACCACCGCCGATAGCCGCATTGCTCTCGACAAGAGCACTCCTGCCGCAGACCGCTCGCCGGCAGACACTTCAGCGGCAAGGTCTACAGCAGCAAGATCCAACTGACGGACGGCGGCAAGAAGCTCAACGTGCGCGGCTACATTGGTGTCTCAATGCTCGGTCGCTCGCAGATTTGGGTGCGTCAGGAATAAGGCACCAGGATCGACAGGAAATCTGTCGATCCAGAGACAATCATATGGAAAGAAAACGTCATGAGCCGTCATCGTCGATCGATACAGGGCATCAGCGCGGACGGAATCTTAAAAAGATATCGTCACCCTCTGTAGCGCCGGCGGCCAAGGCCGCTCGATGAACAGTCGAGATCTCTACCGGTGGGCTCTATCGGGAGCTGCTGATACCAAACTCAGCTTAATTTCGGATCGGGCTATAAGGCATTTGCCGAATATGGCGGCGCCGTCGCATCTTTCTGCTTGCCGCCCTATTTCACCAAGGACGGGGCCGCCGG
>NZ_RZSW01000484.1:0-4916 GCF_003997375.1 Mesorhizobium sp. M5C.F.Ca.IN.020.29.1.1
CTTGCGCGACCGTCATATTGGTCGCGACCCAGACCAGAGCCGCCGAAGAAATCGTCTTGGTCGCGCCGCTGGTCGCGCCCGTCAGCGTGCCGGTCATTGTGCCGGCACCGCCCGACAGAGCGTAAATGGTCGATGTCGAATTTCCCGCTCTATAGACGCCGCTGCCGCCGCCGCTGGCGTTCACCGTCTCGCCGTCGACAAAGACGCCGGCGCCGGCCGTCACGGTCAGCTGGTGCGTGATGCGCAGCGAGCGGTTCTGCAGCAGGCGGTTTGCCCGTGCCACCTCGCAAAGCAGGCCTCGCGGCGCTTGCGACTTATAATCATAGGTGAAACGAGGAACGTTGACCCCGGCCTGTTTCAGCAATCCCAGCTTGTCGAAGTACCATCCGGCACTCACGCGCGCCACAGTGAGCTTTGGCGCCACGCCGCCAAAATAGCGCTTGGCCGGAGCGGCAGCGTCCTTGATCAGGATGCTGGGAACCGGCGCGTCGAAAGCGATTGAGATCCCGCTGTCATCATATTGCAGGGCCGCCGACAACTCTGTCAGCGTCGCCGCCGAGCCAGAAAGCTCGACGGCCGCAGTGCTGGGGAACCGTTTGATTTCGGTCGCCACCCCTGCCAGGTCGCGATAGAGGATGAAGCTTTCCAGCGTGTCGCCGGATGGCACAAGAAAATATTCCCCTTCGGCTACCGCCGCCAGACCAGCCGCAGTGTCGGGATAAACCTTGCCTGTCGCCAGCGCGGCATCGCGGGCCGCCTCGGCGCTTACGACCGCAGCGTTGGCAATGACGACATCGTTGGCGGTTGCAAGCCGATCGGCAGTGGTCGCTACGCGGTCGGCAGCGGTCGCCACGCGGTCGGCGGCCGTCAGCCCGGCATTCGCGGCCGACGTCGCAGCGCTACCGGCTGCAGCGCCAGCGCTGGCCGCGGCTGCGATGACAGCGCCGGCGATGTCCCCTGCAGCAAAAGGCGCATCAATCAGCTTGCGTTCGGTTGGATGCCACGCCAGCACCAGGCCGGGCGCATAGGCAGGCATTTCCAGGCCGGCCTCGCCGAGCGGCGACGTCACCGTGCGGTCGATGTCACGCCGGGCTTCCTGCTGCTCGATGGTCAGCGCGTCGAACTCGGCGTTAAGGCCCTCCTCGCTGAACTTCTGCCCATCATTGAGATCGGTCGGCCGCGCGATCGGCCGCTTGCCGACCACCTCAATGACGTCATCCTGCAGCGCGCCGGCGGCCAGCGTTACCCTGGCGCCGGGCAGCTGGTTGAGAAGCGATACAGCGTAATCGGCGTCGAGCACCAGTAGCGTTCGCGCACCGGCGCGGGTGCGGAACACCTTTACGTCCGTTGCCGCGATGACCGGAAATGGATCGGGCGAGCCGAGATCGACGATCGTGTCGCCGGCGTCCAGCGTTGCGGTCTTGTAGCGGGGGGATACTGCCAGGCCATAGCTCATGGCCGGGCATTTTAGGGCCGGGCCGCCGGTGTAGAGTTATCCACGGGTTGCTATTGCTATCCCGGCGTCAGATCGCCAGGCTTCCACCAGAATTCCTGCCCGTACTCGCGTTTCCAGAACTGCTGCTGGCGCTTGAAGGCGGCGTTCGCTTCGGGATCGGCCAGGTACTGCAGCTGATCGAGCACGGTCCGCTCGAACGCCAGGCGCAGATACCAGATGTTTCCGCCGGGGATGTTGCCCCTGGCGAACTTCACCAGCTCGCGGCCGAAATTCGTCTTCTCGCCGCTGGCGAGTTGGATGACGTTGCCGGCGGTGAGGTTCCAGAAATCGTTGGCGCGCTCGACCAGCGGGCCGCTCAAGGTCGACTTGAAGCCGCCGCCATAGCGGTTGATGTTGGAGAACAAAAAGTCGCCATAAATGCCAAGGCCGCCGCCCTGCAGGATGGCCGCGCCCCAAAATGCCGCGTCGCGCGGATCCTGCATTTCCTTGCCTGATGTCACTGACTTCATCTGCTTGGCGGCTGCGCCGAGCAGCGTGGTCATGATCAGCAAGGAACCGGTGTAAGCAACGCCGGCGGCGATCTCGCCGCCGGCGATCATGTTGTGGAGCCGCATGCCGTGCATGAACACCATCGACACGCCGAAGCTCTTGAACTGCGCGCCGCTCCGGATGATCTCGCCAATCAGCGTTCCGGGCCGGTTCTGGTCGACCAGGATGGTTTTCGACCGGTGGCTGCTGTCGGGCACGGCATAGCCGGTTTCCGTCTGCACCATTTCGAGATACTTCTCGGCAAGCTTTTCGTCGACTTGGCTTGCGATCTCGGCCGGCCGCAACATCTGGCCCTCATGCAGCGGCGCCTGGCGCATCTTGTCCCATTGTGCATCGGTGAAGCCCCAACGCCGCAAAGTCCGCTGCAGGACCGGCTCCATGTCCTTCAGCGCCACGCCGACATGGTTGCCGAGCTCGGTCTGGAACGCCAGGCCGAAGGCATGCTTCGCGCCTTGCGTCCAGGGCGTCAGCCCGGACACTGTCAGCACGCGGTCGGCGATGAAGCTCGCCCATTGCGGGCCGGCCAGAGTGCCGACATATCGCGCCTGGGCATGGAAGGTGTGGGCGGCCGCGTCGAGGATCAAGCCGGACTGAACGGCCAGGCGACGCTCGGCTGGTACGAACGCCTTGACGATGTCGAGCGCCGTGCCTCGAGCGCTTATGCCGGCGAAGCGCCGGGCGATCGCCGATGTGCCGGTGTCGGAAATCGACGAGATAGCCGCTGCGCCGAGCACGCTCGAGGTGATCAGGCTCCGGCCGGTCGCCAGGATGTTCGCCCACTTCGAATTGACGGGTGTCTCGAGCTCGCCGCGGATCGATCCCCACACAGTATCCAGCCGCCGCGAATAGCTGGCGGCCGCGTCCAGCGCGCTCGAGGCGTCGGCCTTGCCGAGCGTGCCTTGCTTCAGCCCGGCCGCGATCTCCTGGGCTTCCTTGGCCAGAACCTGTTTCATCCATTCGATGGTGCCGCCGGGGTTCGGTCCCAATACCTCCATCGCGCCGATGTCCTTCGACATCATGCCGATGTGGCCCATCATCGCCGAGAAGATGTCGCCGCCGCCGCCGAAATCCTCCTGGTATTTCAGCCAGGCGTCCGGATCCCGGAACACCAGAAACCGATGCTCGGCGCGCTGGTTGGCGAGCGCGCCCCTGCCGAAGGCCTGGCGCGACGGCTCGCGGTCGATCCAGCCTTCGGTGCTGATCGTCCGGAATATCCCGTCGAGTATGCCGTCGAGATCCTTTTCGTCGATCTGCTTGCCGGTCAGCGGGCTCCGCATCTTCGACGTGTCGAGCAGCGGGCGGATGTAGTCTTTCCAAGTGGCGAGCCCCGCCTTGCGCAGCGCGCGCGGATCGTGGTGCTGCGGCAAGCCCCAATTGTCGAGCTTGCCGATCGCGCCGCCGGCGGCATTGAAGCGCTGGCGCAGCCACTCGGCCGTCGACATCCACACATTGGCGAGCTGACGCGCTCTCACGTCGCCAGTGTCGACGCCAAAGGCCTCGCGCAAGACGTTCTTCATGTCGGCGGCGTTGTGGCGGCCGAGATCGCCAGCCACGGCGCCGCGGCGGAAGTGATACAGCAGATCCTCCATGCGGGCATGCGCCATGCCGAGAATGGATTTCTGGCGCCCGACAACGCTCGAGAATTTTGCGCCGGTGCCGAAATGCTCGAGCGTGTCCAGGAACGCCTCGCCGATATCCGACCGGCCGGTGGCCGTCTTGTGGCTGCGGGCGTCGGCATCGAGCCGGCGCGCGCCGTCGATCGCCAGCTTCGCCTGGCGGCGCTTGTGCGCGGCCTGGGCGGCCAGGTCCTGGAGCAGATCCTGCCTGGCGAGCTCGTTGGCGGCCGCCGGCGCCGTGTTGGCATGGCTCTCGCGAAAGCGGCGATAGTCTTCCTTCAGCCGGTCACCGTCCTTCTTCTTCAGCACCTTGCCGGCGACGGCGTTGTCGATGCACTGGAAAAATGTCGTCATGCGCGGCACGCCTTCACGGTTGCGGCGAGCTCGCCGTCATTGGCGATATCGGCCATGTAGGCCTCGAGCGAGACCACGCGGCCGTCCGGCGACGGCATCGGCACGTCGCCGTAAAGTTCGATGTCGGCCGGCGAGATCTCGAGCTCGGCGACTGGCTTGGCGGGATCGTCGAAAGGCGAGCCGTTTTCCGGCATCGGCTCCAGGCCGCGCCCAGCGCTGGCCGCATCGAGCTCGGCGTCGGACCAGCCAGGAAGAGGCTCGGCGACGCGGCCGATCGGCAACTGGCCGGGTTCGTCAGCGCGGCGAACCAGCACGCTCTCTAGTGCATCTAAAACATCAACCCCGTCGCGCAGCGATATCTCGGCTGCCTCGCGCACGATCGCGTCGTCAACGGCCGGGCCGGCATACGCCGCCGCTTCCGCGACGCGGTTCTCGACGCGGGCTCGATCGGCTTCAAAGTCGGCCCAGCCAGCGGCATCGTCGGCGCGTGAAAAGACGGGATTGCCGCGCAGCTCCTGGTCGATCGCGTCCAACAGGTCGGCCACGCTTGTCGTCTGCACCTCGCCGGCGACGCCGATATAGCCGGCCTCCTCGGCCGCCTCGCGCGCCATGTCGAGTGGCACGCGCTTGTCGGTTTTGCTTTTGCCCCGGCGCGTCAGGCTTTCGGCGCCGATCGCCGCCAGCTCGCCGCGATCGTCTAGCAGGCCGCCGCGCGCCTTGATGAACTGTACCAGGCTTTGACCGCTCCTCGTCGCCGGCGCCGGCGCTTCGCCGACCAGCTGATCGGTGATGCGCGCGATCTGCGCCGGGTCGGCGGTGAAGGCCGGAATTTCGCGGTCGACCGTCTGCAATGCCTCGGCCGCCTGGTGCGCGCGGCTGACCATCCGGTCATGCTGCTCGATCGCGGCCGCTGCCGGCCTGGTCGCGTCCAGGTGCTCGAT
>NZ_RZSW01000485.1:0-4893 GCF_003997375.1 Mesorhizobium sp. M5C.F.Ca.IN.020.29.1.1
ATACAAGATCAATCCGGTGCTGGCGCGGGCGATGGAGCGCATCTTCATCCTGCATGCCGACCACGAGCAGAACGCCTCGACCTCGACCGTTCGCCTCGCCGGCTCGTCGGGCGCCAACCCGTTTGCCTGCATCGCCGCCGGCATCGCCTGCCTGTGGGGACCGGCTCATGGCGGCGCCAACGAGGCGGCCTTGAATATGCTGGGCGAGATCGGCCATGTCGACCACATCCCGGAATTCATCGCGCGCGCCAAGGACAAGAACGATCCGTTCCGGTTGATGGGCTTTGGCCACCGCGTCTACAAGAACTACGATCCGCGCGCCAAGATCATGCAGAAGACCGCACATGAGGTTTTGGGCGAACTCGGCATCAAGGATGATCCGCTGCTCGACATCGCCATGGAACTGGAAAAGATCGCGCTGACCGACTCCTATTTCATCGAGAAGAAGCTTTATCCGAACGTCGATTTCTATTCCGGCATCACGCTGAAGGCGCTGGGCTTCCCCACCACCATGTTCACCGTGCTGTTCGCGGTCGCCCGTACCGTCGGCTGGATCGCGCAGTGGAAGGAGATGATCGAGGATCCGCACCAGAAGATCGGTCGCCCGCGCCAGCTCTATACAGGTGCGCCGGAACGCGACTACGTGCCGATTGCTAAACGGTGAATAGAAGAAGTGAGTAGTGATTAGTAAATAGGAATTCTAGACGCCGAGCGGTGCTCTGCTATCTTCACTACTCACTACTCACCCTTTGATGTATTTCATCACGACCCCCGCAGCGATATCGCCGGAAGGTTCATCAACGGCCATGCGTCTGGCCACCTCGGCAAAACCGTCCTTCTGCCATGCACGATAGGGGGTGTCGGAAAAAAGCGCCTCCAACTGCCGCGCCAGATAGTGCGGCCGCACATATTCGTTGTAGCTTTCCGGCACGATCGGGCGATCGGCGATGAGATTGGGCAAGGCGGCGCTCCATACGGTGATCAGGCGCTGGGCAATCCGCATGACCGGATCGAGCCGGTAGCAGGAGATCATCGGCACGCCCGACAGCGCCAGTTCCAGCGACACCGTTCCCGATGCGATCAGCGCTGCATCGGCCTTGCCGAAGGCCTGCCATTTGCGTTCGGTATCGAGGATGATCTCCGGCTTCTCGTCCCAGCTTGCCACCGAAGCCCTGACTAGGTCGGCGACATGCGGCACCGTCGGCAACAGCAGGCGCAAGCGGTGTCCGCGTGCGCGGAGGATCGAGATCGTCTTGCCAAACGGGCCAACTAGCCGTCGCACCTCACCGCGACGCGAGCCGGGCAGCACAAGCAGTGTCTTCACACGATCCTCGGGCAGGTCGCGCGGCAGGCTTTGCGCCTTGGCAGCGCCGAGCACGCCCGGATCGTGCGTAAGGCGATGGCCGATATAGGTGCCGGGCGGACCGCCGAGGCGGGCGAGCTCCTTCACCTCGAAAGGCAGGATGCAGAGGATATGATCGACATACGGTTTCATCGCCAGCGCCCTGCCCGGCCGCCACGCCCAGACGCTCGGGCAGACATAGTGGACGATCGGGATTGCCGGATCGGCGGCACGCACCTTCTTCGCCACGCGCAGCGAAAAATCCGGGCTGTCGATGGTGATGAGGCAGTCGGGCTTTTCACCGGCGACCGCGTCGGCCGTCTGGCTGATCCGTCGCATCAGGCGCGGCAGGTCGCGCAGGATGGCGCTCAGGCCCGTCAGCGCGATCTCGCCGCCGTCGAAGAGCGGCGTGAGGCCGAGCGCCTGCAAATGCCGGCCGCCGATGCCGACGAGCCGGACCTCGCGGCCAGTCGCGCGCTTGAGCGACGCTACGATGTCGGCGCCAAGCAGGTCGCCGGATTCCTCGCCGGCGACGATGGCGACCTTCAGCGGTTTCTCAGTCACCATGCATCGGCTCCGCAGCAGGCAGGCCGATCACGAACAGGCCGAGCGCATTGGCGCGGGCAACGACCGTAGGACCTTCCAGAACCAGCGAGCGGCCGGCTTCGATGGCAATGCCGGCAAGTCCGGCGGCATGCGCCGCCTCGACCGTCTGCGGGCCGATGGAGGGCAGATCGGCGCGTAACTCCTGGCCGGGCTTGGCGCATTTGACCAGGACGCCGCGCGTTCTGCCGGCCAGCCTGCCATGGCCGCGCAACTGCCTTGTTCGATCGAGCAATCCGTCAGTGCCCTCGACGCCTTCCAGCGCGATGGCGCGGCCGCCGATCGCAACAGCCGCCTGGCCGATATCCAGCGCTCCGATGGCCTTTGCCGCCGTATGCGCCGCTTCGATGTCGCGCCAGTCGGATTTCCGCGGCGTAGCCTTGGTCAGCGCGCCTTCGGCCGCGACCAGTTCCGGCACGATCTCATGGGCGCCGACAACCTTGATGCCACTGCGCTCGATCCTCCGCACGAACAGTTTCAGCACGGTGTCGTCGCCTTGGGTTACACCGACAAGAAGGCTGGGCACCCAGGCGAGCAGGCCGAGATTGAGGCGCATGGCGCTCAGCCGGGGACGGCGTGTGATATGGCCCGCTGTCACCAAATGGCTAACATGATGATTTTTGAGCGTCGGCAGCAGTGAGCCGACATCCTCCAGCCTCAACGTCGCCTGCTCGTAGGCGTCGAAATCGGATATGCGGTCGACCTCGCCCGCCACGATTACCACGAAGGGAGACTTACCTTGCCCACCAAGCGCCCTGGCGACTTCGACCGGCAGACTGCCGCCGCCGGCAATGATGCCGACCTTGGAGTCTGGCGCGAGATCAAAGCCCGTCCGGGTGGCCTCAATCTTCGTCATCTGCATCGTCGCCGTCGCCAGCCTTGAGCGACGGGACGGCATAATGCCGCTTGCCGCGACTGGCGATGAAATCGATGATTTTCATGGCGGTCGGTGACGAGGCGAATTCCGCCTTGGCGAACTCGACGTTTTCGCCGACGGTTCGGGAGCGATCGAAGATCGTCCTGTAGGCCTTGCGCAGCGTATGGATTTCGGAGCGCGGCAGGCCCGCGCGCTTCAGGCCGATGATGTTGAGTCCGCGAAGGCTGGCGCGATTGCCGACGGCGATGGCGTAGGGAATGACATCCCCGACGATTGCCGAGCAACCGCCGAGAAAGGCGTTGTCGCCGACGCGGACAAACTGATGAACAGCGGTGAGGCCACCGATATAGACGTTGTCGCCGATCTCGCAATGGCCGCCCAGCGTCGCCTGATTGGCGAAGGTGGCATTCTTGCCGACGATGCAGTCATGGGCGATGTGGGCGTAGGCAAGGAAGTTGCCGTTGTCGCCAATCGTCGTCTCGCCGCGGCTGGAATCGGTGCCGAGGTGCATGGTCACGCCTTCGCGGATCGTGCAGTTCTCGCCGATGACCAGCGTGGTGCGGCCGCCCTTGTGCTTGGTGTTCTGCGGCGGCGCGCCCAGTGTCGCCATCGGATACACTTTGGTCGACGCACCGATGATGGTCGCGCCCATCACCGAGACGTGGCTGACCAGTTCGACGCGGTCGCCAATCACCGCGTCGGCGCTGATGTGGCAGAATGGCCCGACGCGGACGCCTTCGCCGATTTTTGCGCCGGCCTCGATGACCGACGATGGATGGATGACTGTCTGGATTTTTATAAGCATTCGATCGTCAGTCGCTCGTAACCATCATCGCCGAGATCTCGGCTTCCGCGGCCTTGACGCCGTCGACCAGAGCCTCGCAGGCGAATTTGAGAAGGTTGCCACGTTTCTTGATTTTCTTCACATGGATCTTCAACTGGTCGCCGGGAACGACCGGTTTTCGGAATTTGGCATTGTCGATGGTCAGGAAATAGACCAGCGACGGTTTTTCGGTGCCAAGGCTGCGGATGCAGATGGCGCCGGCCGTCTGCGCCATCGCCTCGACGATCAGCACGCCCGGCATGACCGGCTGATCCGGGAAATGACCCTGGAAATGCGGCTCGTTTATGGTCACGTTCTTGATGCCTATAGCGGACTCGTCGCCATCGATGTCGATGATGCGGTCGATCATCAGGAACGGATAGCGATGCGGCAGGAGCTTCATCAACCCCAATATGTCGACCGCCTCGAGCGTCGTCGCCGCCACCATCTCAGTTCTTCCCTCCGTCGCCGGATTTGCGCGCCCTGGCCAGTCTTCGCAGAGCCGCGATCTCCCGCATGGCTTCCGCCATGGGCTGCGCTGGGTACCCACCCCAAATCTCGCCCGCAGGGACGTTGCTCATGAACCCGCTTCTTGCAGCAAGCTTGGCTCCTGTTCCTATGGTCAGGTGATCTGCAAGGCCGACACCGCCACCCATGGTGACGTTGTCGCCCACCGTTACGGAACCGGAAATACCCGAAAGGCCGGCGATTATGCAGTTGCGGCCGATACGGACGTTGTGAGCGATCTGCACCAGATTGTCGATCTTGGTGCCTTGACCGATGATCGTGTCGGACATGGCGCCACGATCGACCGTGGTGTTCGAGCCGATCTCGACGTCGTCCTGGATAATGACCCGGCCGATTTGCGGGACGCGCTCCGGGCCCTTGGCGCCGGCCACGAAGCCAAAACCGTCCTGGCCGATGCGGGCGCCGCCATGAATGATGACGCGGTTGCCGATAAGCGCGTACTGGATGCTGGCGCCTGGACCGACATAGCCGTCGCGGCCGAACTGGCAGGAGGGACCGATGACGGCATGAGGAGCGATGACGGTTCCGCTGCCGATAGATGCGCGGGGGCCGATGATCGCGCCGGCCTCCACGATCGCGCCGGCCTCGACATGCGCCGATGAATCGACATGGGCATGCGGCGAGATACCGGTTTCGCCGGTCATCGGCGCCGGTGTCGCAGCCGCCGGAAAAAGAAGGCGTCCGACCATCGCGAAAGCCTGTTGCGGGCGTGGATGGACC
>NZ_RZSW01000486.1:0-4886 GCF_003997375.1 Mesorhizobium sp. M5C.F.Ca.IN.020.29.1.1
GGCGACGGCGCCTTCGCGCTGAACGTGCTGCAGGCGCTGCTGTCGCGCGACGTGTTCATCCGCAAGCCGATGGTGCCGGTGCTCGACCGCTGCATCCGGGTCAGCGTCGGCCTCGACCATGAGCTCGACATTTTTGCTGAGGAACTTCCGGGCGCGTTGGCGGTGGCACGGGGGAACTGAAAGGCACTCTTCCTTCTTCCCTTGTAGGAGAAGGTGGATCGGCGCGTAGTGCTGAGACCGGTGTTGGACGGAGTGCCGGCGGTGCCAAGCTGGAACACCCCTCATCCGACCTCGCGGAGCCTGTCCTCGGGCTTGCCGGAGGCAAGACCCGTGGGCGAGGCCACCTTCCTCCCACAAGGGGAGAAGAAAGAGCCGCGCGGCTTGCGCCGTCTCGCCTGCCGGAATGTTCGATCCACACCTTGAATTAATTGAACGCTCATTTTATAATCACGCTTCTCGATGAGGTAAACATGGCGCGCACGACCGGTTCGGTCGGGGAAAAGACCGAAGCTGCGGTCCGCGAGGCGGCGATCAGCCTGATCGCGCGTCTTGGCTACGAGGCGATGTCGATGCGCCAGCTGGCCGCCGAGGTCGGCGTGCAGGCGGCGGCGCTCTACCGCTATTTCCCGACCAAGGAAGACCTCTTGTTCACGCTGATGCGCGAGCACATGGTAGGGCTGATCGAGGCGTGGGAGACGACGCGCCCGGCCGCGGCCGATCCGGCGACGCGGCTCGCCGCCTATGTCAAAAACCACATCGCCTTCCACATCGAACGCCGCCATTCCACCCATGTCTCGAACATGGAATTGCGCAGCCTTTCGCATGATCGCCTGACGCAGATCCTGCGCCTGCGCACGACCTATGAAAAGGAGCTGCGCGCCATTCTGCGCGACGGCGCAGAGGCGGGCGACTTCAGCGTCGAAGACACAGGTCTGACTGCCATGGCGCTGATCCAGATGATGACCGGCGTCATCGTCTGGTTCCGGCCGGGCGAGCGGCTATCGATCTCGGAGGTAACCGCCACATATCTTTCAATGACGATGCGCCTGGTTGGAGCAAAGGCCCACGGCGCGACAAAGACCTACAGCGTCGCAGCCCCTTCCGGCGAGCAAAGGACGTTGTAGCATTTTGGTTTTGCGCATGATCCACCGCGAAAATCGAATTCGATTTCGGGGCCATGCGCCGGGAGGAACGGCATGTACACGCACACACTTAACTTCGGGCTTGACGAAGACATCGAGGCGTTGCGCGACCTGGTGCGGCGCTTCGCGCAGGACAAGATCGCGCCGATCGCCGCCGAGATCGACCGTTCGAACGAATTTCCGGCGCATCTGTGGGCCGAGCTCGGTGGGCTCGGGCTGCTCGGCATCACCGCCGATCCGGATTTCGGCGGCACCGGCATGGGCTATCTCGCTCATGTTGTCGCTATGGAAGAGATTTCCCGCGCCTCGGCCTCGGTCGGCCTCTCCTACGGCGCCCATTCCAACCTCTGCGTCAACCAGATCAATCGCTGGGCGACGCCGGCGCAGAAGGAGAAACATCTGCCCGCTCTATGCACCGGCGAAAAGGTCGGCGCGCTGGCAATGTCGGAATCCGGCGCCGGCTCCGACGTCGTATCGCTCAAACTGCGCGCCGAAAAGCGCAACGACCGCTACGTTCTCAACGGCACCAAGATGTGGATCACCAACGGCCCGGATGCCGAAACACTGGTCGTCTACGCCAAGACCGATCCGGAGCTCCATTCGCGCGGCATCACCGCGTTTATCGTCGAAAAATCGATGGCCGGGTTTTCCGTCGCGCAAAAGCTCGACAAGCTCGGCATGCGCGGCTCGAACACCGGCGAACTTGTGTTTGAGAATGTCGAAGTGCCGTTCGGCAACGTGCTTCACGAGGAAGGGCGCGGTGTCGAGGTGCTGATGTCGGGCCTCGATTACGAGCGCACGGTGCTCGCCGGCGGCCCGCTCGGGTTGATGACGGCGTGCCTCGATGTGGCGATCCCCTATGTGCACGAGCGCAAGCAGTTCGGTCAGCCGATCGGCGAGTTCCAGCTGGTGCAGGGCAAACTCGCCGACATGTATACGACGATGAATGCCGCGCGCGCCTATGTCTATGCCGTCGCAGCCGCCTGCGACCGCGGCCAGACGAGCCGCAAGGACGCCGCCGCTTGCGTGCTGTTCGCTGCCGAGAAGGCGACGCAGATGGCGCTCGACGCCATTCAGCTGCTGGGCGGCAACGGCTACATCAATGACTATCCGACCGGCCGGCTTCTGCGCGACGCCAAGCTCTATGAGATCGGCGCCGGCACCAGCGAAATCCGCCGCTGGCTGATCGGGCGCGAAATCATGGCGGAGGGGGTATAAGATGGCTACGCTCCAGTCCCAGATCTCGCCAGCATCCGACACGTTCCGCGCCAATGCCGAGCGCATGCGGGCGTTGGTCGCCGACATTGCGGAAAAGGCGGCAACCGTCGAGCGTGGCGGCTCGGAGGAAGCGCGGGAACGGCACCAGAGCCGCGGCAAGCTTTTGCCGCGCGAACGCCTGGCCCAACTGCTCGACACCGGCTCGCCCTTCCTCGAAATCGGCCAGTTCGCAGCGTGGTCGATGTATGGCGAAGACATCTCATCGGCCGGCATCATCGCCGGCATCGGCCGCGTCGAAGGCACCGAAGTCATGGTCGTCGTGAACGACGCCACGGTGAAGGGCGGTACCTATTATCCGCTGACCGTAAAGAAGCATCTGCGCGCACAGGAAATCGCGCTGCAGAACAAATTGCCTTGCGTCTATCTGGTCGACAGCGGCGGCGCCAATCTGCCAAACCAGGACGAGGTGTTTCCCGACCGCGACCATTTCGGCCGCATCTTCTACAACCAGGCCAACATGTCGGCTTCAGGCATACCGCAGATCGCCTGCGTCATGGGCTCGTGCACGGCGGGCGGCGCCTATGTGCCAGCGATGTCGGACGAGACAATCATGGTGCGCAACCAGGCGACCATCTTCCTCGGCGGTCCGCCGCTGGTGAAGGCCGCTACCGGCGAGGACGTCAGCGCGGAGGAACTGGGCGGCGCCGATGTGCACACGCGGCTTTCCGGCGTTGCCGACCATTATGCGCTGGACGACGAGCACGCGCTGGCGATCGCCCGCCGCATCGTCAAGAACCTGAATCGAAAGAAGGAGATCGGGCTGGCACTTCGCGGCCCGATTCCGCCGCTTCATGCAGCCGATGAGCTCTACGGCATTGTGCCGACCGATCTGCGCCAGCCCTATGATGTGCGTGAAGTGATCGCGCGCATCGTCGACGGCTCCGAGTTCGACGAGTTCAAGCAGAATTACGGCACCACGCTGGTCACCGGCTTTGCCCATCTCAACGGCATGCCGGTCGGCATCATCGCCAACAACGGCGTGCTGTTCTCCGAAAGCGCCCTCAAGGGCGCGCATTTCATCGAGCTGTGCTGCCAGCGCAAGATCCCGCTGATCTTCCTGCAAAACATCACCGGTTTCATGGTGGGGCGAAAGTACGAGGCCGGCGGCATCGCCAAGGACGGCGCCAAGCTGGTGATGGCCGTCGCCACGGCGCGCGTGCCGAAGGTGACCATCATCATCGGCGGCTCGTTCGGCGCCGGCAATTACGGCATGTGCGGACGCGCCTATTCGCCCCGCTTCCTGTGGATGTGGCCGAATGCCCGCATTTCGGTAATGGGCGGCGAGCAGGCGGCCACCGTGCTGGCCGTCGTCAAGCGCGAGGGGATCGAGCGCAAAGGCGGAGAATGGAGCGCAGAGGAAGAGGCAAAATTCAAGAAGCCGATCCTGATGAAATATGAGCACGAAGGCCACCCGCTCTACTCCTCCGCCCGGCTCTGGGACGACGGCATCATCGACCCGGCCAAGACGCGCGAGGTGCTGGCGCTCAGCCTATCGGCGGCGCTGAACGCCGGGATCGAGGAGACAAAGTTCGGCGTGTTCAGGATGTGAGATGAGCGAAATCGACCACAGAATTCGCGTTCATACCGGCGACATCACCAAGCTGGCTGTCGATGCCATCGTCAATGCCGCCAACACCTCGCTCTTAGGCGGCGGAGGCGTCGACGGCGCCATTCACCGGACGGCCGGGCCTGAACTTCTGACTGAATGCCGGATGCTAAATGGCTGCAAGGTCGGCGACGCAAAACTCACCAAGGGCTACAGGCTGCCGGCACGCTACATCATCCACACGGTCGGCCCGGTCTGGCAAGGCGGCGACAAGGGCGAAGCCGAGCTGCTCGCCTCCTGCTACCGCCGGTCGCTCGAAATCGCCGCCGCCAAGGATTGCCGGACGGTGGCATTTCCGGCGATCTCGACCGGTGTATACCGATATCCAAAGGACCAGGCGACGCAGATCGCCGTTGGCACGGTGAGCGCCTTCATCGGCCACAACGCGCTTCCGGAAACCGTCACCTTCTGCTGCTTCGACCAGCAGACGGCAGAACTGTACCGGCAAACCGTTGCTGCCCTGGCGAAGGGTGATCTGCACCGATGAAAAGTACGATCCACATTATTCAGACTCATTTTCAACCAGGGTGCTGGTCACGCGGAAAGATTGCGGCTATTGCTCTTTGCAAATACCAATGGGGATTGGGCGAAGATGAGACTGCGACTTTTTCAGAAAACAACTGTATCTATACTTGCGGGCTTGCTTATATTAGCGGCGCCAGGCGTTGGCACAGCGGAATCGCTGGCGGGAAGCAAAGGCGACCGCCGTTTCGCAGTCCATTTTCCGCCAGGTTCGACGGGAGACTGCCCGAAGGCCTACAAAGCCTATGTTGCAGCCAGCGGGCATTCCGCTTATGCTACGAGCTTTTATTCGCGCGTGGTCGACCTCTATATCATCTGTGGCTCGAGACTCAATGCGC
>NZ_RZSW01000487.1:0-4879 GCF_003997375.1 Mesorhizobium sp. M5C.F.Ca.IN.020.29.1.1
GGGGTGTAGCGGCCATTCCCACGAGATCATGGTGGTGGAGCTAACTGAACTCATTCCGCAGCCTGCCTCTTCTCTTCGACTTTGCCTGCGTTTTCGCGGGCGTCATGCTCGGCGCGCATGCGGCGCACGAGGTCGAGCTCGGCCTGGAAATCGACATAGTGCGGCAGCTTCAGATGCTCGACAAAACCGGTCGCCTGGACATTGTCGGAATGCGAGATGACGAATTCCTCGTCCTGGGCTGCGGCGACGACATCTTCGCCGAATTCGGTTGCACGAAGCGCGCGGTCGCACAGTGCCATGGCCATTGCCTTGCGCTCGCTCTGGCCGAAGACGAGGCCGTAGCCGCGGGTGAATTGCGGCGGCGCCTTGGCCGAGCCCTTGAACTGGTTGACCATCTGGCACTCGGTGACGCGCACGGAGCCGAGCGGTACCGCGAAGGGCAGCTCCGGCACATCGAGTTCCAGCTCGACCTCACCGATGCGAACTTCGCCGACGAAGGGATGGTTGCGGGCATAGCCGCGCTGGGTGGAATAGCCGAGCGCCAGCAGAAAACCCTCATCGCCGCGTGACAGCGCCTGCAGGCGGATGTCGCGCGCCATCGGGAATTCCAGCGGCTCGCGGGTGATGTCGCCGGGGACATGATCCTGCGGCATGTCGCCATCAGGCTCGATCAGGCCTTCGCGGGCGAGGATCGCGGAGACGCGCGGCATGGCTTCCGCCTCGCTGGCACGCTGCAGCGGCTCGGCGACATCGCCGCCCGCGGCGAGCTCCGGATCGAGCAGCCGGTGAGTGTAGTCGAAAGTCGGGCCGAGCAGCTGGCCGCCAGGAAGATCCTTGTAGGTCGCCGAAACGCGCCGCTCGACCAGCATCGCGCCAGTGTCGATCGCCTTGGTATAGCCGAAGCGTGGCAGCGTGGTCCGATAGGCACGAACCAGGAAGATCGCCTCGATCATGTCGCCGCGCGCCTGAACGATGGCGAGGGCCGCCAGCTCGCGGTCGTAGAGCGAACCCTCGCTCATCACCCGGTCGACGCCGAGCGCCAGCTGCTCGACGATCTGGTCGAGGCGCAGCGCCGGCACGGAACGGTCGCCGCGCCGGCGGTCGGCGAGCAGGGAGTGGGCGTTGGCAATGGCCGCTTCGCCGCCTTTTACCGCGACATACATATCACGCCTCCATCGTCTTGATGCGCGTCGTGCGCGGCAGGCAGGCAACGCCGTCGGGGGTGGCAAGGATGATGTCGACGCCACGCGGAAAGCGCAGGTTGTTCTGCTTCCATTGCTCGACGAAATGGCGCGGCACCTGCGCCGGCGCGATGGTTGCAGTCATTTCGATGCCGGGACCTTCGAGCAGCAGAGGGGCGCCTGAAACGATATCGCTCACCTGCAGGATCAGCGTCGTGGAGCGGTCGGGATAGTCCTGGGTGCCCTGTGAAAAGCCATCGAGCGACATCATCTCGGCCGGCGTGGCGATCAGCGCGAAATGCGCGTCGGCCGGCGTATTGGCCAGCGCCGCGCCGGTGTGGAAGCCGAGCCAGGATTTCACCGCTGCTGGGGCCTGCAAAACGAGGTCGAGCCAGAGCGGCGTGTCGTTGTCGCACAGCGCCAGCGCGATAGCGCCCGCGGTGGCCGACAGTGGCGCCGGCGGGCGGGCAAAGATCGGCAGGGGCTGCAGGGTGCCTGGCCGCGCCATCGCATCCATCACGGCGCGGAACACCGTCTGGGCGTCGAACACCGGATCGGCAAAGCCGCCCTCGATCGCTTGCGTTGCGATGTCCATCAGTCTTCTCCGCGTACCATGGTGAAGAAATCGACCTTCGTTGCCGCCGTCTCGGCGCGCCGCCGTTCATGTGCGCCGGCAAGTGCGGCCTGCAGCGGCGCAATGAGTTTTGTCTCGACCTCGCGGCGCAGGGCAGGATCCTGCCAGAGCGCGTCGGCGATCGCCGCCAGTTTTGCTTTCTGCTTGTCACGGCCGAGCGCGTAGCAGTGGCCGACCTGTCCGGATGCGAGCCGGACGGTAGCGCGGGTGACCGTCGCCTCGCCGACATTGAATGGTGCGCCGCCGCCGCCGATGCGGCCACGCACGGTGACCAGGCCGGTTTCGGGACCGCGCAGGAGTTCTGCTTCCGAAGGCAGGCCGGCTGCGTTCCAAAGGCGGACGATATCGTCGCCGGTCGATTGCGCCAGCGTCGCCATGACGGCCTTGCGCTCAGCCTGATCGCGCGCTTCCTGTCCTCGCATGGCAGCCATTCCTTCTCGTTCCGAATTTGTATAATGATGTAGACAATTATACAAATTATACCTATTCTCTAAAGCGTGTCCATGACGGATGGATGACAGGGCGAAAACATCGGGGCAAGAGATGATCGGGCAACAGATTGCCAGCAGCATAGAGCGGCGCAGCGGCGTCTCGCTGTGGCGGCAGATCGCCGACCAGATCCTGCATTCGATCGCCATCGGCGACTTTGCCGAGAATGCCGCGCTGCCCCCGGAGATTGCACTGGCGGAGCGTTATGGCGTCAACCGCCATACCGTGCGCAGCGCCATCGCAGCACTGGTACAGGATGGCGTGCTGAGGGCCGAACAGGGGCGCGGCACTTTCGTGCTTTCGCGCAAGCGGCTGTCCTATCCGATCGGCGCCCGCACCCGTTTTTCGGAGGGCTTGCAAGGGCAGGCGACGGAGCGCCGCAGCGTGCTGCTCGAATCGGCGGTCGAGCCGGCCAGCTGGCGCGTCGCCGAAGGGCTGGGGCTTGCCAAGGGTTCGAATGTCATACGCCTTGAGACGCGCGGCGAAGCCGACGGACAGCCGGTCTCGCGTGCCACCGGCTGGTTCGATGCGAAACGCTTCGAAGGCATCGAGGCCGCTATCGCGGAAACTGGATCGGTGACCGCCTCGCTCCAGCGTTTCGGCATCAGTGACTATCTCAGGCAATCGACAGTGCTGTCGGCGCGCCACGCAGATGCCGCCGATCTCGCCGATCTCGATCTGCAGTCCGGCGCCATCGTGCTGGTCACGGTCGCGGTCAATGTCACGCCGGACGGCCAGCCGATCCAGTTCGCCGAAACGCGTTTTCCGGCTGAGCGCGTCGAGCTCAAATTGTCGGCGCGGTAGGTAGGTGCGCGTCTATCCCGGTCTCATCCGACCTGAATGACCGCCTTGATCAGGCCGGATTTCTCATGCGCCCAGCGGCCGAGGTCGCGTGGTGTGTCGCCAAGCGTCGTGCGATGGGTGACGAGCTTTGCCAGCGGCACCGCGCCGTCGCGGATCGAGGCGGCGACATGGTCGAAGTCGGCGCGCAGCGCGTTGCGGCTGCCGATCAGCGTCATCTCGCGCTTGTGGAATTCGGGGTCGGAAAAGACGATGTCGTCCTTGACGACGCTGACCAGGACCAGCGTTCCGCCATGCGCGACATGGGCGAAAGCCGACTGGACTGACTGGGTGTTGCCAGTGGCGTCGAAAACCACGTCAAAGCCTTCGCCGTCAGTCGCCTCCCGCGCCAGATCGGTTGCCGATCCCTTCGAGCCGTCGAGGGTGGCAAAGTCGAGTTCGCTTGCGGCGAAACCCAGCCTCTCGGCACTCATGTCGAGCAGCGTCACGTCGAGACCGGCGATGCGGGCAAACAGCGCCGTGCCGAGCCCGATCGGCCCGGCGCCGATGACCAGCGTGCGCGCGCCGGGCTGCGCCAGCGAGCGCCGCACGGCATGCGCCCCGATCGCCAGGAACTCGACGGCGGCGGCGTCGGCCAGCGACAGGCCGTTGGCCGGGTAGAGGTTCTGCGCCGGCACCAGGATCCGTTCGCACATGGCGCCGTCGCGGTGGACGCCAAGCACCTCGATCCTGACGCAGCAATTAGGCTTGCCTTGCCGGCAGGCGATGCATTTGCCGCAAGCGAGATAGGGATTGATGATCACCGGTTCGCCAACGGCCAGATCGACGCCTTCGCCGGCCTCGATCACAGTGCCGGAAACCTCGTGGCCCATGATGCGGGGATAAGCGAGGAACGGATGCTTGCCCTCGAAGATATGATAGTCGGTGCCGCAGATGCCGACATGACTAACCCCGACCAGCGCCCAGCCAGAGGGCGGAGTGCCTGGCGCCGGGCGGTCTTCCAGAACAAGCTCACCGGGCGAGCGGCAGACGACGGCTTTCATAGTTCAATCCAGTCTGTTCATGAAACCGCCGGCCCCGCTAGCGCCGGGCCGGCGGTTGTTAATATGGTCTACTTGCCGCGGCGGCGCAGGCCGTCGAAATAGACGATGACGATAATTAGCACGCCGGTAATGATGCGCTGCCAGAAGGCATTGACGTTCAAGAGATTGGCGCCGTTGTTGATGGTGGCGAGGATGAAGGCGCCGAGCAGCGGTCCGTGCACCGAGCCGACGGCGCCGAACAGCGAGGTGCCGCCAATCACCGACGAGGCGATCGCCTGCAACTCCCAGCCCTCGGCCTGCGTCGGATTGCCGATGCCGATGCGCGAGGCAAGCAGCACGCCGACAAAAGCCGCACAGAGGCCCGACAGCGTATAGGCCATGTAGATGGTGCGCTGGACGTTGACACCGGACAGACGCGATGCCTCGGCGTTGGAGCCGACCGAGAACAGATACCGGCCCCAGCGGCTGTGATGCAGGAAGATGTAGGCGGGGATGCCGACGAGGATCACCATCCAGAACAGATTGGGGACGCCGAGAAACGAGCTGCGCGAAAACATTTGGAAAGCATCGTTGTTGATCGAGATCGAGTTGCCGTTGGTCATCAAGAGGCCGATGCCGCGCAAGGATGTCAGCGTCGCCAGCGTGATGATGAAGGGCGGCAGGCCCATTCTGACGATGCCAAAGCCATGGAACATGCCGATGGCGACGCCAACCAGCAAGGTGATCAGGAT
>NZ_RZSW01000488.1:0-4815 GCF_003997375.1 Mesorhizobium sp. M5C.F.Ca.IN.020.29.1.1
TTCCAGGGCGAGCCGGGCGCCAATTCCGACACTGCCTGCCGCAACATGTTCCCTGATATGGAGCCGTTGCCGTGTCCGACCTTCGAGGATGCCTTCAATGCGGTCGAGACCGGCAAGGCCGACCTCGCCATGATCCCGATCGAGAACACGATTGCCGGGCGCGTCGCCGACATCCACCACCTCCTGCCGGAATCGAAGCTGCACATCGTCGGCGAATATTTCCTGCCGATCCATTTCCAGCTGATGGTCTTGCCGGGCGTCAGGCGCGACGAGATCAAGACCGTGCACAGCCACATCCATGCGCTCGGCCAGTGCCGCAAATACATCCGCAAAAACGGCTGGAAGCCGGTGGTCGCCGGCGACACGGCGGGCGCCGCCAAGCTCGTCGCCGGGCTGAAAGACCGCACCATGGCGGCGCTGGCGCCGGCCTTGGCCGCGACGCTCTACGGGCTCGACATCATCGAGGAGAATGTCGAGGACACCGACAGCAACGTCACCCGTTTCGTCGTGCTGACCAAGAACAGGCAGTGGGCACAACGCCCTTCCGCCGAAGCCAGGATGATGACGACGTTCATCTTCCGCGTCCGCAACGTGCCGGCCGCGCTCTACAAGGCGATGGGCGGCTTTGCCACCAACGGCATCAACATGACCAAGCTAGAGAGCTACCAGCTCGGCGCATTCACCGCGACCCTGTTCTATGCCGATATCGAGGGCCATCCGGACGATCCTTTGGTCAAGCTGGCACTCGACGAGCTTGCCTTCTTCTCGCGCGAAATGCGGATCCTTGGCGTCTACCCGGCCAGCGAATCGCGCGAGCAATGGAAGATGGCGGATTAGCTCCCCCTGCGGCGTCCTGACGTAGCGCCTTGCCAGGTGACGAGCGCCGGGCGACATTCCTGCGATGTGGCTTCTGAAACTGACGCTCGCAGTCGCTGGATTGTATGCGGCCGTTGTCACCGTGGTGTATGTGCTTCAGTCCTGGCTGATCTTTCCGGCCGGCCTTGCGGCGTTCGGACCCGATCTGCCGGCCGGGGGCCGCCATGTCGAACTGGCGACGAAGGACGGCGAGCGCGTCGTTCTGGTGCGCCTGCCGGCAAGGCAGACGCCGGCCACGCCGCGCCCGCTCCTGCTGGGATTCGCCGGCAATGCCTGGAATGCCGACGCACTTGCCCTTATGCTGCACCAGCTATTTCCCGAACATCAGGTCACTGCGCTGCACTACCGCGGCTATGCGCCGAGCAGCGGAAGCCCGTCGGCCGCCGCCCTGTTCGAGGACGCCCGACGCGCCCACGACCACCTGGCCACCGATGCCAAAGCCGGCATCGTCGCCATCGGCCTTAGCGTCGGCGCTGCGGTTGCGGTCGATCTGGCGACGGCCCGGCCGTTGCGCGGCATAGTCATGGTTACACCCTTCGATTCGCTGAGAGAACTCGCCGCTCACCACTATCCCTGGCTGCCGGTTCGCCTCTTGCTGCGGCACCGCATGCAGGCGGCAGAATCCCTGCGCGACCTCGATGTGCCCACGGCCGTAATCACCGCCGAAAACGACACCATCGTTCCTGCCGCACGTTCGGCACCTCTGCGCGCGGCTGCCCGTGATCTGCGCAGCCACATCGCCATAGCAGCTGGCCACAACGACCTCTATGGCCATCCCGATTTCGCCGGAGCGCTACGCGCCTCCGTTGCAGCGGTCACGCGCGATTGACGAGCAGTTCCCAGATGTCGGAATTCCGGCTCGACATTCGTCCTTTGGTTGCCTCAATCGAAGAAGGGACGCGACGAGATGAGGAAACGGATCTCAATCGACGACGTCACGCACGATGGCGTCATGCAATCATACGGAGCCTTCCAATGACCCCTACCATCACCGCCTTTGAACGGTCGCCCGATCGCGGAAGGGGACTGGCGCGTGACATGCGCGTTCGTTGGGCGCTTGAAGAAGTCGGCCAGCCCTACAAGGTTCGTCTTGTTTCGTTCAAAGCGATGAACGAACCCGCGCATCGAGCACTCCATCCTTTCGGACAGATTCCGACCTATGAGGATGGCGATCTCGCCCTGTTCGAGTCGGGGGCGATCGTGTTCCATATCGCCGAGCGCCATGGTGGCCTGCTGCCAGAGGATGGGAATGCGCGGGCGCGCGCGATCTCATGGATGTTTGCCGCGCTCAACACGGTGGAGCCGCCGATCCTTGAGCGCCAAACCGCCGTGCTCCTGGAGCGCGACGAGACCTGGCACGAACAGCGCCTGCCTCTGGTCGAGAATCGCATCCGTGACCGGCTGGGCGAACTTTCCGGTCGCTTGGGCGATGCCGACTGGCTCGATGGTGCGTTCAGCGCGGGGGACCTGATGATGGTGCACGTGCTGCTAAGGTTGAGCGGGTCGGGTATACTGCACGAATATCCGAACCTCTTCGCCTATGTCGCCCGCGGCGAAGCCCGGCCGGCCTACAAGCGTGCTTTCGCCGCTCAACTGGCGGTTTTCGCTGGGACGTCACCGACCGGCTGATAAAGGTCCGCTATGGGGACGAACTTGCTCGTTCAGAACTCTGATCTTAGGACAGCGGCGCGTAGTCGATCTCGAGATACGCCTCGACCTCGGGGATCCAGCGGTCGCGGACGAAGGCGATGTGGTCGGGATGGTCGTTGTAACCTGTATAGGCGGCCTGGTCGGCGAACTCCATCGAGAAGCCGAAACGATAATCGTTCTTCGGGCTTACCTGACGCAGCTGCTCGAACTTTTCGACGCCCGGTATCGCAGCCAGTATTTTCGCATCACCGAGGAATCTTGCCTCCTCGACTGAGCTGTCCTTGTGCTTCAGCCTGAACACCACTGTGTGACGGATCACTTGCCCCCCTATGAGTTTTTATGCGCTGTCGGCCCAGGCGCGGATGAGGTTACAGGCGATCGCCCCCTTCGGCGGGGTGACCAGGCCGCCCGGATGCTCGTGGGCCAGCATCGAGAGCACCTCGTCGCGAAAGAACCAGCGGCAGTCTTCGAGTTCGTTGAGGTCGGCCTGGATGTCGTCGTTGAGCGGTTCGCCGAAGCAGCCGATCATCAGCGAATAGGGAAACGGCCAGGGCTGGCTGGCATGGTAGACGACGCGGCCAAGCCGGATGCCGGCTTCCTCCAGCGTTTCACGGCGCACCGCCGCCTCGATCGTCTCGCCGGGTTCGATGAAGCCGGCGAGCGCCGAATACATGCCCGGTGCGAAATGCCGGCCGCGGCCAAGCAGGCATTTTTCGCGGGTCGCCGTCAGCATGATCGCCACCGGGTCGGTGCGCGGAAAATGCTCGGCGGCGCAGGCCGGGCAAAGTCGCTTGTAGCCGCCAGCCCGCATTTCGGCTTCAGTGCCGCATTTGCTGCAGAACCGGTGGCTGGCATGCCAGGCGAGCAGCGCTGCTCCTTGCGCCATCGCGCCGGCCGCCGCCTCGTCGATCAGCCCCTGCATATAGACCGAGCGATAGTCGATGGCCTTGATCGACTCCGGCAATTGTTCGGGATCGAGCCCGGCCGGCACGGCGAGCACCGGGCCGCTGTCGGAAAAACCGAGCAGGACGCCATGGTCGAGCGACACCTGGAGCGGCTGGCTTTCCTCGGCGCCGAACCAGGGGTCGAAGCCGCCATCCCTGAGCTTCAGGTAGAGCCGCCCGCCATGCATCAGCAAAAGCCTGACCGCGGGATCGGCGAGCGCCATTTCGACGGAATCGTCGGCGCGGTTTTCCGATTGCCGGTCGATCACATTGCCGGCGAAGCCGACGAACTGGCTCGGCTCGCGCAAGGGCGCGTCAAACAGGCGGATGCTCATGGGAGACTCAAGGTTCAGGATGGACACGGGACAGGCTTATAGCGCCGCCTTTATCTGTTGCGCAAACCGGCGAAGGTCCGAGCGCTGGTAGGGCTCGCGCATGCCGTGCCCCCACACCGGGCCCGGCCAGCCGGGATCGCCTTCCGTGCGGGCGACGACATGGACATGCAACTGGCGCACGACGTTGCCGAGGGCGCCGCTGTTGATCTTGGTGCAGCCGCTCACCCTCTTCAGCGCCTGCGCCACCATATTGGTCTCGAAGGTCAGCATCGCCTGGTCGAGCGGCGTCAAATCGTGGATTTCCTCCACGCCCGGTCGCTGCGGGACCAGAAGCAGCCACGGCCAGCGGCGGTCGTTCATCACCCGCAGCTCGCATAGGCCGAGCCACATCAATTGCTCGCTGTCCGCCTCCAGACGAGCATCCAGCGTAAATCCGGCCTTGAGGCCCGGCAACATCGGCGTTTCCTTCACTTTTGTCGTGTTTTTTAGACTTTTGAACGCTAAAGCGGCTGCCGGTGGCCCGCAAGAGGCGGCAAGCGAATCGTTGCTTTGTGACGGCAGTTATGCTAGTGGTTCGGCCATGGTGCTGATTTGCGCCAATGACCCGCCCCGAGGCGGGTTTTCTGTTTCAGCATTCGGCGCCACTCCCGGCTGATTGAATCCTGCGCTCTTGCATTTCATCGCCGGATTGCCGATATGGAAGCGGGAGGTTGGTGGTGGACGGTCCACTCGCCAACCGGGTCAGGTCCGGAAGGAAGCAGCCCTAACGAGCCCGGAACGGGTCATTGTTCCAGCCTCCCACCTCTTCGCCTTTCTCCCGCGACATTGACGGCGCCAAGCCCTGCGGGCGAAACTATGCGCAGGAATCGGCCGCCTGCAGGCGCGGCCCTTGGAGCTTTACGGGCGAATGAGCGAAGCCGGAAATTCGGGAACGGAAAAGGCAGTCGCCTATCGCGTTCTGGCGCGCAAATACCGTCCTGCCAATTTTTCCGAACTGATCGGCCAGGAGC
>NZ_RZSW01000489.1:0-4812 GCF_003997375.1 Mesorhizobium sp. M5C.F.Ca.IN.020.29.1.1
GTTACGGCTTGACCGGCGATGCCTACCACATCACCGCGCCGGCCGAAGATGGCGACGGCGCCTTCCGCTGCATGGTTGCGGCGCTGAACCGGGCCAAGCTGACGCCCGCAGACGTCGACTACATCAATGCGCACGGCACCTCGACCATGGCCGACACGATCGAGCTCGGCGCCGTCGAGCGGCTGGTCGGCAACGCCGCGTCGAAAATATCGATGTCGTCGACCAAGTCGTCGATAGGCCATCTTCTGGGTGCGGCGGGCGCCGCCGAGGCGATCTTTTCGATCCTCGCCATTCGCGACAACATCGCGCCGGCCACCATCAATCTCGACAACCCGGAGCGAGAGACGGCGATCGACCTGGTGCCGCACAAGCCGCGCTCCCGCCAGATCGACGTGGCGCTGTCCAATTCCTTCGGCTTCGGCGGCACCAACGCCTCGCTGATCTTCCAGCGCTACAATGGCTGACCGGTCAGCCGGCCGGCACGGCGTATGCGTGCCGTCAATTTTGCCATATTCGCCCCTACTCTGCCCAAGGGGAGTCGTTGCAAGACCAAACGGTAGGGCGCCATGAACACGAATGCGGCGGACAACGGGGAATTCGGGCAACGGTCCACACCGTCGAGTCCGATCGTGCCGAAGACGGCCAGCGAGGCATTGCGGCCCGAAGCCGGCACGCCGCCGCCCAAGCGCTCCCGCGCCTCGCGCAGCCAGTTCGTTGTGTTCATGAACTTCGTCATCTCCTTGGTGATGCTGTTGATTCTGGCGGCCGGTTTTGCGTTGTATTTCGGCAAGCAGGAATTCAACGAGCCCGGCCCGTCTGCCAATGCCGACACCTTTCTGGTCAAGCCGAACACCGGCGTCCAGGAAATTGCAGAGCAGCTCGAGCGGCGCGGACTGATCAGCGACGCGCGCATCTTCCGCCTTGGCGTGCGTGCCTTTGGCAATGATTCTGCCCTGAAGGCCGGCGAATACGAGATCAAGCCGCAGGCCTCCATGCGCGACATCATGGAGTTGCTGAAGAGCGGCAAGTCGGTGATGTATTCGCTGACCGTCCCCGAGGGACTGACGGTCGAGCAGGCGCTGCAGCGCATCGCCGAGCAGGCAGCGCTCGACGGCGATATGCCGGCGACCATTCCACCCGAGGGCAGCCTTGCTACCGACACGCTGCGTTTCACCCGCGGCGCGACACGCCAGCAGATGGTCGACAAGCTTTTGGCGGATCAGAAGAAGCTGGTCGAGGATGTCTGGCAGCGGCGCGCGCCCGATCTGCCTCTGGCCAATGTCGACGACTTCGTCATCCTGGCTTCGATCGTCGAGAAGGAGACGGGCAAGGGCGACGAACGCTCACGGGTCGCCGCTGTCTTTCTCAACCGGCTGGCCAAGGGCATGCGGCTGCAGTCCGATCCGACCATTATCTACGGCCTGTTCGGCGGCAAGGGCAAACCCGCGGACCGCCCGATCTACCAGTCGGACATCAAGAAGCCGACGCCCTACAACACTTATCTGATCAATGGCCTGCCGCCGACGCCGATCGCCAATCCTGGCCGCGCGGCGCTGGAAGCGGTAGCCAACCCGTCGAAGACCGACGACCTCTATTTCGTCGCCGACGGCACCGGCGGTCACGTCTTTGCCGCGACGCTGGCCGAGCACAATGAGAACGTCGCCCGCTACCGGGCGCTGCAGAAGAAGCTGGCCGATGACGCTGCCAAGGCCGGAACTGCCAAGGCCGACGCCGCCAAGGTGGAAGGTCAGACCGATGCGCCGGTGGACGGCGGCGATGATGGCGACGCGGGACCGGCGCAGTAGCGCCGGACGGTTCTGGGGTCGTCCCTCCGATTCGTTTGACGGCAGGGACGTGCTGATTTTGTGATCATGAGCGCCTTGCGTCCGATTCGGCGCGAAGGCGCTCCGGTATTTTGAAGCCGCGCATATCTGGCCGGAACCGCCTCCGGGATCATGCGCCAGGGGGAAGCAAGGGCATCATGAATTTGCAGAGCATGACCGGTTTTGCACGGGCCGTCGCCGAACATGACGGCACGTCGATCGCCTGGGAGGTCAAGTCGGTCAACGGCAAGAGCGTCGAGGTCAGGCTGCGGCTGCCGCAGGGCCTCGAGCGGCTCGAGCCGGCCGCCAGGCAGACGGTGCAAAAGCGCTTTGCGCGCGGCAATTTCCAGGCAACGCTGACAGTCAGCCGTGCCGCCGGCCAGCAGGCGCAGCAAGTGGTCAACGAGGCCTTCCTGAGGGATCTGGCGGGGCTGGCGAAGCGGCTGCAGGAGCAGTTCGGCGTAGCGCCTGCGACAGCCGACGGGCTGCTTTCGCTACGCGGCGTGCTCGACATCCCCGAAACCACCGAAACCGAAGAGGCGCGGGCGGCGCTCGACAGCGCGATTCTCTCGGCGCTCGAAGTGGCGCTGGGCGGGCTGGAGCAGGCACGCCAGGGCGAGGGCGCCGCCCTACGCTCGCTGCTGTCCGGCCATATCGACGCTATCGAGGCGCTGACGGTGCGCGCCGAGGCCGATCCGTCGCGCGAGCCGACGGTGATTCGGGAACGGATTGCCGAGCAGGTTCGGCTGCTGATGGATGCCTCCGCCAATCTCGACGCCAGCCGGTTGCATATGGAGGCGGCGTTCCTAGCCACCAAGGCCGACATCCGCGAGGAGATCGACCGGCTGAAGACGCATGTGGCGTCCGGTCGGGTGCTGCTGGCAGGCGGCGGCGCCATCGGCCGCAAGCTCGATTTTCTGGCGCAGGAATTCAACCGCGAATCGAATACGCTGTGTTCGAAGTCGAACGCCGCTGCGGTCACTGCCATAGGGCTGGAGCTGAAGGCGGTCGTCGACCAGTTTCGCGAACAGGTCCAGAATCTGGAGTAACCCTGATGGTCGCCAAGGAGCCTATGGTTGCCAGGGATTTGGGTTCCCGCATTCGCCGCCGGGGTCTTATGCTCGTGCTGTCGTCGCCGTCCGGTGCCGGCAAGTCGACGATCGCGCGCAATCTTCTGGAAAGCGATTTCAGTCTCGAACTGTCGGTCTCCGTCACCACGCGGCCGCGCCGCGGCAGCGAGATCGAAGGCGTCCACTATCATTTCCGGACCATGCGCGAGTTCGAGCGGCTGCGCGATTCAGACGAACTGCTCGAATGGGCCGAAGTGCATGGCAATTGCTATGCGACGCCGCGTGAACCGGCCGAACTGGCGCTGGCACAGGGCCGCGACATGCTGTTCGACATCGACTGGCAGGGCGCCCAGCAGCTCAAGGAGAAGATGCGCGCCGACATCGTCTCGATCTTCATCCTGCCGCCCTCGATGAAAGAATTGAAGGCGCGGCTGAAGCGCCGCGCCGAGGACCAGGAATCGGTGATCGAGACGCGTCTGAAAAACGCCCGCAACGAGATCGAGCACTGGAAGGAATATGATTTCGTCATCATCAACGACGATCTCGACCGCGCCTTCGCCGAAGTGCGCGGCATCGTCATCGCCGAACGGCTCAGACGCGACCGCCGGCCCGGTCTATTCGATTTCGTCTCGGGGCTGCTCGACGAGAAGACGGATTAGGGGCGCGCCCGCGCAGTTACACTGCGTTGGCCAGTCGTACGAACTCCTCGACGTCAAGCGTTTCGGCGCGCCGGGTCGGATCGATGCCGGCGCGAGTGAGCAGGGCTTCGCCGCCGAGGCTCTTGACGCTCTGCCGCAGCATTTTGCGGCGCTGGCCGAAGGCCGCTTCGGTGACGCGGCCGAGCTTCTTGACCTCGGTGGGCAGGGGACTTGCCCGCGGCACCAGATGCACCACCGACGACACCACCTTGGGCGGCGGCGTGAACGCTTGCGGCGGCACGTCGAAAGCGATTTTTGCCTCCGTCCGCCAGCCTGCCAGCACGCCCAGCCGGCCATAGGCGTCGCTGCCGGGGCGGGCGACGATGCGCTCAGCCACCTCGCGCTGGAACATCAGCGTCATCGATGCGTAGAAGGGCGGCCACTCGGCGACGGTCAGCCAGCGTATCAAGAGTTCGGTGCCGATATTGTAGGGCAGGTTGGCGACGATCCTCACAGATCCGTTGCCCCCATGTGGCCCTTTGGCAAGCGCCGCAAAATCCGTCTTCAGCGCATCGCCGGCAATGACCTCGAGCCCGCCCGGATAGTGGTCCGACACCTCCGCAAGCGCTGCCAGGCAACGCTCGTCGCGCTCGATGGCGATGACCCGAGCAGCGCCGTGGGACAGCAGCGCCCGGGTCAGCCCACCGGGACCCGGACCGACCTCGATCACCGTGGCGCCCGTCAGGTCGCCGGCGGCGCGCGCGATCTTGCCGGTCAGATTGAGGTCGAGCAGAAAATTCTGACCGAGCGCCTTTTTCGCCTGCAACCCATGGCGTTCGATCACCGCGCGCAACGGCGGCAGCCCGTCGATGCTCATGCGGCCGCTCTCATGCAAAGCCTCATGCGGCGGCAGCCTTCGTCCCGATGTCGGCAAGCCTGCGGGCGAGCCTGAGCGCCGCGATCAGACTGTCGGCACGGGCTATGCCCTTGCCGGCGATATCGAAGGCGGTGCCGTGATCCGGTGAGGTGCGGATGAAGGGTAGGCCGAGCGTAACGTTGACCGCCTCGTCGAACGCCAGCGCCTTGGCCGGGATCAGCGCCTGGTCATGATACATGCACAGCGCCACATCGTAGCCGGCTCGGGCGCGGGCATGGAACAGCGTGTCGGCCGGCAGCGGCCCGAAAGCGTCGATGCCCTCCGCCCTCAGCCTGTCGATCGCCGGGCGGATGATGCGCTCGTCCTCGGCGCCCATCGCGCCGCCTTCGCCGGCATGCGGATTG